>CAZBDD010000304.1:0-2613 GCA_964490475.1 uncultured Desulfovibrionaceae bacterium | reverse complement strand
AAAAATGTGCCAGAAAATACCTTATCATGCAATATGTTTAGAGCAATTATTTTGTAAAAACACAGCCCTCCATAACCGTTTGTAATATAGTTGTTTTTTAGAAAAGAAAAAAACTTTCCCTTTATTTAAATGTACTGTATTTATTGAATTGTCACAAAAGCTTTACCAAATACCAACTGTTAAGGAAATACCTATGAAAATAAAAATGCTTTCTTGGAATGTCAATGGTTTAAGAGCTGTTTCTGCCAAACCAGATTGGAAATGGTTTACTGAAAGCGATGCACAGATTATAGGCTTGCAAGAAACCAAAGCCGCACCGGAGCAATTAAATGATACCTTAGTACATCCCGAAGGCTGGCATAGCCTTTGGGCCGCTTCCACAGTAAAAAAAGGATACTCCGGTGTGGCAGCCTTTAGCCGCATAGAGCCTCTTGCTACAGAGATAGAGCTTCCCCATGAAGCTTATCAAGGTGAAGGACGTTTGGTTCATATGGAATTTCCATGGTTTCACTATTTTAATGTCTATTTTCCCAATGGTGGCGCCCCAGAGCTCGATTCCTTAGGCAAACCTACAGGAAGATTTAAAAGAGTTCCCTATAAAATGGGATTTTTTGATGCTTTTTTACAGCATGCAGAAACATTGCGTAAAACAAAACCCATAGTCGTGTGCGGAGACTTTAACATTGCCCACACAGCCATAGATTTAGCACGCCCAAAACAAAATGAAAAAAACACAGGCTATCTGCCTGAAGAAAGAGCTTGGTTAGATGCTTTTGTCAATGCCGGCTATGTAGACACTTTTCGGGCTCATCATGGCAATACTGAAGGCGATTATTCCTGGTGGTCATATAAAGCAGGGGCTCGGCCTAAAAATGTAGGTTGGCGTATTGATTATTTTTTTGTATCAGAAGAATTACGTTCCGCCATTAAAGACGCTTGGATTGAAAGTCATGTATATGGTTCAGACCACTGCCCTGTGGGTTTAACCTTAGAAGTATAACAATATATTAAATTTACAGCAAAAAATAGCAAACTCATAGCTGTTTTACTTTTCAAATAGTCTATACATACACGGCAAAAAATGTCGGCATGGTCTTTGCATAATTCTAGATGTCCGTGAGAAACTTTATCTGGAGGGAAATTATGTCCATGGAAATGCCAACCCCTTTTCGCCCTGTTAATAATGACCGTATGGCCGCTGTTACAGCCTTTCGTCCTGCTGTGCCCACTGCACCAATGCACTCCACGGACGAATCCACTCTAAATACTATTGCATCATCAGCAGCTATGGCATTGCCAAGCACACCTGCTCCAAGGCCTTCGCGTCTTGATGATGCGCAAGCAAACAATATTTTAGGTGCCATGCAACAAGAAAACCAAAACGAACTTTTACAAGTACACGCTGGCCTTGATGCTGACAGAGTTGCACGCTTGCTTAGTCTTCTTGACTAAAGTATACTTAGATAAACGCCTTTTCGCTTATCTCTACGTTAAATTTCACATGCTTTTTCGGTCATGTATGTATTTATACACTCCCTCAAAGCTTGTTTATCTTCTTTGATATAACGCGAAAAATCATTTTATGTGAACAACGCTCTAAAAATACATACAACTGCTGTTGATAACAACGTAAAAAAGTGGCTATCTTTGAAAAAAGGTAGCCATTTTAATTATGAAAAACTCATGAGTAAAACATAATACTGTTATAATTAAAGTATTTCGAAGGGATGGGGGGAAATTCCACAAAAAAAGCTTTGCCACTGAGGCAAAGCTTTTTTTACTGATTTATAACAAACTATTGTTCTAGAGGATCTATTTTAACCAAAATAGGATCTTCTTCCAATTCTTCTAAGAATTTATCTGGTCTTTCCTTTTGATCTGGCACATTAATCTCACTATGCACATATTCGCGATAGCCAGCACCAGCAGGAATGAGACGACCCACAATAACGTTTTCTTTTAAGCCACGTAAGTAATCCATTTTACCACGTAAGGACGCTTCTGTAAGCACCTTAGTAGTTTCTTGGAAGGAAGCCGCAGAAATGAAAGACGAAGTGGTCAACGATGCTTGAGTAATACCCAGTACTAAAGGTTCAGCTATGGCAGGTTTACGCCCTTCCGCTTTAGATCTTTGGTTTTCAAGCCTAAACTCATTTTTATCAACCTGTTCGCCCACAAGGAAGCTCGTTCCGCCAGAATCAAGCACAGTTACTTTCTTCAGCATTTGGCGCACAATAACTTCAATGTGCTTATCGTCAATTCCCACGCCTTGGAAGCGATATACTTCTTGAATTTCATCTACAAGGTAGCGTGCTAAATATTTTTCACCACGAGTGTGTAAAATATCATGCAATTCTGGATAACCTTCGGTGAGGGTATCCCCTGCTTCCACAAAGTCCCCTTCAGTAGCAATAATATGCTTACCTTTTGGTACAAGGTATTCTTTGGCCTCGCCCACATCAGGAGTTACAATAAGCTTACGCTTACCTTTAGCTTCGCCAGCATAGGCCACGGTACCGGAAATTTCCGAAACAACAGCCATATCTTTAGGTTTACGTACTTCAAAGAGCTCAGCAACACGGGGAAGACCACCCACGATGTCCTTGGTTTTTG
>CAZBDD010000303.1:0-2614 GCA_964490475.1 uncultured Desulfovibrionaceae bacterium | reverse complement strand
ATTATGCCAGGTATGGACGGCTATGAAGTATGCCAAGCTTTGAAAAAAGATGAAACAACAGCAGATATTCCCGTTCTTTTTATTACAGCACAAAATAATGAAAAAGAAGAATCTAAAGGATTAAGCATGGGCGGCGTGGATTATGTAAGCAAGCCCTTTCGTGCTTCCCTTGTACTCACGCGTGTGGATAATCAATTAGAATTAAAAAAACACCGCGATAGATTAGACGAACTTGTGAGAGAGCGTACCAGAGAATTATATCTTACCCAAGAAGCCACCATTGAATCCATGGCAAGTCTTGCAGAATGGCGTGATCCTGAAACAGGTTTGCATATTAAGCGCACACAAAAATTTGTCCAAATTCTTGCCGACTACTTGGCACTAGATGAAAGATTCGCTCCCGAGCTTGATGCAAAAACACGAGAACTCTTATATCTTTCTGCTCCTCTACACGATGTAGGTAAGGTATGTATTCCAGACTCCATTTTGCAAAAGCCAGGTCGCCTTACTGAAGAAGAGTTTGAAATTATGAAAGAACATACTGTGCGTGGCAAAGCTGTTCTTTCTTCTACAGACTCTAAGCTAGGCTCTGACTCCTTTTTGCGTATTGCGCGTATTGTGGCTTATTGTCACCATGAACGCTGGGATGGAAAAGGCTACCCTCAAGGCCTTGCCGGTACCGATATACCATTGTGCGCACGACTTATGAGCGTGGCCGACGTGTACGACGCCCTTACCAGTCGCCGCGTCTACAAGCCACCAATGCCGCACGAAAAGGCAAAGTCTATCATTGTAGAGGGCAGAGCTACTCAATTTGACCCAGATGTAGTGGATGCTTTTCTGGCTCTAGAAGACGCCTTCATAGAAATTGCTGAAAAATACGCCGATAAAGAGTTTGAAGCTGAAGAATAAAACCTTACCCCCGCTTTGTCGGGGGTTTTTTAGTGAATTATACCATTCAATTTTTATGGAATATTCATTTTACTTGTCCCCATACCTACTTCTTGTTAGTATGAAGGCATATTACAAAAAGGAGTTCTGTACACATGATGACATCTCAACACTCTGGAAAAAAATACGGTCTAAGCAAAACTATTATTCTTTGCTGTGTTATTGGCGTCTTTCTTGCTGCTTGTGGGCCAAAAGTCGAAACAAAACCACAACCTGTAAGTAAAAGTGGCTATTTAGATCAATTGGCAAAACAAAACCCCGGCCCCAAATTTGCCAATGAAGACCTCACTGCCCCATGGAATGATAAAACTTTGCAAGATGACCCTACAAAGCCGTGGAATAACCCTACCTATGCCAAAGATCCCGAAGCTCCTTGGAATCAAACCCACACTACTGACGTAACCATACAGTATTATAAAGCACGCCATAATATTTCCTTCTAAAAAGTATATGTACTGTTAAAGGAGAGGTTCACTAGGTAATGCTAAAAAAATAAATTTAACATTTTTCCTTGACAAAAAGTTCACTCTCACATAAAAGATTTTCTGCACTTAGTTGCGGAGAGGTGTCCGAGCTGGCCGAAGGAGCTCGCCTGCTAAGCGAGTATACGGGGTCGACCTGTATCGAGAGTTCAAATCTCTCCCTCTCCGCCATTTAAGCAAACTCAAGGGTTTACGAAAGTAGACCCTTTTTTTGTGGAAAAGAAAAGGGCGCATTCTAAAAACACGCCCTTACAAAGTTTTTAATGCACAGCTATTCTTGCACAGTGGGTACAGTAAACCCTGCCTGAATACACAAGCTATCTTGTCTTGCGCCGGCAAAGTCCGCTTCAACCATTTCTTGCACCAGTTCAGTAAAAGAAATTCGTGGTTCCCAGCCAAGTTTTTCCTTTGCCTTGGCGGCGTGCCCAAGCAAGGTTTCCACCTCTGTAGGACGGAAATAGCGCGGATCAATGCGCACCACCACGGTTCCTTTTTGCAAGTTTTTATTCTTGCGAATGGTATTCATGCTATCGGCAATAAAGGCATCCTTGGTGGCAGAGCTTTCCCCTTGCATTTGCTTTTCTAACAGCGTTACCAAAACGCTTTCATCAAAGCATTCCACCATACCCACTTCATCCACGCCTTCACCTTGCCAAACTAAAGTTAAGCCCAGCATTTTCGCAGAAATTTCAATAAATTCACGCACAGAATGCTGTTCACCACTGGCTATAACAAAGTCTTCTGGTGCGTCTTGCTGTAGCATAAGCCACATCATACGCACATAATCCATGGCATGTCCCCAATCGCGCAGAGCATTAATATTGCCCATATGCAAGCAGTCTTCCATGCCCAAAATAATACGAGGTAAAGCGCGAGTGACTTTGCGGGTCACGAAAGTTTCACCGCGCATGGGGGATTCATGATTAAAAAGAATACCATTGCAAGCATACATACCATGGGCTTCACGGTAATTCACCGTAATCCAATATCCATAAAGCTTGGCTACAGCATAGGGGGAACGGGGATAAAAAGGCGTCGTTTCCTTTTGTGGCATTTCTTGCACCAAGCCATACAGCTCAGAGGTTGAAGCCTGATAAACACGTGTTTTCTTTTCCAAGCCCAAAAGACGCACAGCTTCCAGCACGCGCAAAGTTCCTATACCCACCACATCGGCCGTATAT
>CAZBDD010000302.1:0-2614 GCA_964490475.1 uncultured Desulfovibrionaceae bacterium | reverse complement strand
CAACTTTCTGGGCAAATGCTTACATTGGCCATGCAATATCCTAGCGAAGAAGATATATGGGTTATGGGTGAACAACCCATCTTGGTAAATTGGGGTTTTGCCCCCGGCACTGTTGGAGCGCAGCCAGAAGACCTGACGCGTAAAGCCGCCGGTTTTGCGCCTGCTGCTGCAGTTGGTGCCGCCGCTCCTTTAGCAGCTGCGCCCGTGGCAGCAGCACCGAGGGTTTTTTCCGGTTGTCTTGCGTGGCTTCTTCCCTTACTTTTACTTCTGCTTTTGTTATTACTTCTGCTATCAGCTTTACACCTGTTGCCTTTTGCTGTTCCCTTCCCTACTTCTTGCATGCCTGCTCGTGATGAAGCGGCTTTAATGGAAGCAAAAAAGGTTGAACAAGGATTTTTAACAAGTATAACAGATCTTGAAAAACGTTTATATGAACATACTTTGCTTTGTGTGCCTAAAACACCGGATGTTCAAATTGTTCCTAAAAGAAAACTGGTGCTTCCTGTAGAAGAACCTTTAGTACAAGAAGTACCAAAGAGAAAACTACCTACACCTGTGCCGCCGGCACAAGAGCCTTTTATTGGGCAAAAAGAAGAGCCTCCGAAGGAAGAAGAAAAGCCTGTTCCTAAAGTGGAGCCTAAACCAAAACCAGAACCCAAGCCAGAGCCAAAACCAGAGCCCAAGCCAGCTCCAAGGCAACAGCCTAAAAGAAATAGTCCTTTAGAAATTCCTAAGGATGCTAAAAAGAATAATGATATGAGCTTTTTAGAGGGGTGCTGGGTAAGTGATCGCGGTCTTGTAAATTCTCGTACTCGCAGACCAATTATTGTGGAGTATTGTTTTAATAAAACCGGTCAAGGCAGACGAATAATCCGTGAAAGTGGCGGAAAAATTTGCACTGGCAATGTAAATGCTTCCTTTGGCGGAGGCAGTAATCTTGTTATTACCGCTCCCGAAGCCATGTGCCCTCGTGGTACAAGTTATGTGGGGCAAAGAGTAAATTGTACTGGTAGTGATCGTAGTACTGATTGCCGAGGACAAGAGTCTGGTTCAAGAAACAGATGGGATGCTAAATTTCGCAGGAAATAATTATGGAAAAAAAACATACTTTTATCAGTCTTATTCCCGGTGGTTGTCCACAATTTTTAGATTTTGAAATTCGTCTTTCTACCTTGCCGCGTAAACGACGCTTTTTTAAGGAAGAAAAAAGACCGCAACAAGCAGGTCAAAGATATGAACATTCATTACGTTGTCTTGATGAAGATGATGGCGTTTATAAAGATCAGCTTACAGGGCAAGCCAGTGATTATGACTATGATTTTGATACAAGGCGCGTTTTAGAAATTTGGCAAAATCAATGGATACCTTTGCCTTTTTTACGCATTCGTGGTCAAAAATGGCCTGATGGCGGAGAACGCTTTGAATACGGCCCTTCCAATTGGGTTCGTGCACGCATGACGCCAAAAAATGCCGATACCTTTATTTTAACCTTGGCTTTTGATACCAATGTAGAGGAAAGTTTGCAGCACCCTTCTACCGCCGCAGCTCCAGCTACAACATCAAAACCTGAAGTTTCGGGTGTGGGACAAACAAATTCTGTAGATGTTACTGCAGAGCAATACCACGCGCTTTCTCCTTTAGATGTAGTGGCTCATGGTGCCTTTGCTTTGGCAACGCATGTGCGTGATAATGCATGGTTTTTAAACTCCCCTTGGGTAGACCAATGGTTGATGAATATTTACAATGCCTATCGTACTAAGAAAAATCGCGGACGCGGCGCATGGCAAAATGATACACCTTTTGTATTAGAACATCTTGCTACCTATCTGACATGGTTAGAAGTAGTAAAAGAACCATTGCAATATACCAATGTTCAAGTTATCAACCCCGATCGTGAACAACCTGTAGAGGTGGATTTAATTTTAGATATTGGTAATTCACGTACCACCGGTATATTGGTAGAAACGCTGCCACAGCGCATTACAAACTTAAATGACTCGTATTTATTAGAGTTACGAGATATGAGTCGTCCTGAAAAAATTTATTCTGAACCTTTTGAAACACGCATAGAGTTTTCTGAAGCCAACTTTGGTGATGATGCGCTTAGCCGCCGTTCTGGTAGGCGTACACCTGCTTTTGCATGGCCATCGGCTGTGCGTGTGGGTGCAGAGGCGGCTCGTTTGGCCACTCACGCCGTATGTGCCGAAGGTACCACCGGTATGTCTAGCCCCAAGCGTTATTTGTGGGACGAACACCCTTGGCAACAATCGTGGCGCTACAATACCGGCGGCCCTCATGAACCTATGGTAACCCGTGGGCTTTTTCCAAGACAGGTAAACCGTGAGGGTACACCTTTAAATTGTTTTGGCGATATGCAATTTAAAAATTCTCCTGCTTTGCGTATGCAAGAGCAAGAGCCTGCTTTTGAATCGCTTTTTACGCGTTCTTCGCTTATGCTTTTTATGCTGGGGGAAATTATTACGCAAGCTTTGGTTACCATCAATGCTCCGGCTACCCGAGCAAGGCGCGAGCTGCCTAATATGCCAAGGCGTTTACGTCGCATTCTTTTCACGGTACCTACGGCTATGCCTGTGGCTGAAAAGCGTATTTTCCG
>CAZBDD010000301.1:0-2628 GCA_964490475.1 uncultured Desulfovibrionaceae bacterium | reverse complement strand
TTTCATCTTTTTTCAAAGCTTGGCATACTTCATAGCCGTCCATACCTGGCATAATAACGTCGAGCAAAATCATATCCGGCTGCGGGCTGTCTTTCGCAAGGCGCAAAGCATCTTGTCCATTACGTGCAAACATAATAGTATGTTTATCGCGCAACAGTTCACTTAAAATTCGTATATTTTCAGGAGCATCATCTACAATAAGAATTCTGCTACGATTTTCTGGGGCAAAGGTTGATAATTCACTCATGCCATTTCCTCACTTACTTAGTTAGCACTTTGTATCTGTGCCATAACATAGGGCATAATCTTTGGCTGTGTGCCATATAAATTTTACGTCTGCTTTCAAAAGACTTACCCCATATGTAAGGGTAGACATTCTCCTGTACTTGTCAAGACATGTCAAAGGTATTGAAAAGACGTTTTTCTATTTTTTATACACTATATATGCTAGAGGGTATACTGTTATTTTCTGGCTGCGCTTGCAATGGGGTCGCTAATATATTCTGCGAATTTTACTAACAATTTACTTTGAGCTGCAACCATACTGTCATACGTAGGGCCAGCCGGCATGGAGTCTACAAAAGCACCACTGGCAACGGCTTCTAAAGCGTGATTGTGCAAGGTCCAGCGTGCATCAATAGTTGCACTGCCGCCCAATTGTCCGTCAAAGCGCTGAATAAAGACATAAAGTTTTTTTGCCTTGGCACTATCATTATCAATGGAGAGCAAAGCCACACGGCGCTCAAGCAGGGTATTCATAAGTACATCAGAAAGCACACGTTGTATGCCGCCTTCCAGCCCCTCTGCCCAAGAGTTAAAACTGGCTATTTCTACCTTTACACCATGGCTGGGGCGATTGACCAGAGCATCCCTGTCTAAGTAGTCGGGAATTTTTATTTCTTGTAAAAGAACTTTAGGCATTCTTTTAGTGTTTGTGGCTTGCAACTCTTCCATAGGGGAGCGGGTATTGCTGTCTAAAACATAAAAAGTCGTGGGTTTGGGCTCTGCACAGGCTGTAAGCATGACCATGCTTAGTAATAAGCCAAGGTAAAGCACTTTTTTATGCATTGAGCGTATGTAAGGTACTATCATTATCGGGCTCCTTTACCTAAAATTAAGGATTGTGGGTTTTTTTCTAACATTTTTGACAATTCACGTATAGCTTTAGCGGCTTTTGAAATTTCTGATAAAGTACTATTCAAGTTTTGTAAGCTTTTAGAATTGGGAGAAATAATTTTATTGGCCGAATCTACAGTAACCTGTAAGTCTTTTGCTAGCGCTGCAAAACTGGTTAAGGCCAATTGTAAAGTAGCCATGGCCTCGGGTAGTTGATTTTCAAGAGCAGTGCTTGTATCGCTAAGGGCATTAATGGCCCTTTGCAAATCACCACGTAAAGAGTCGGCATTGGCTGTAAATTTTGAGGTATTTTCAAAGGTTTTACGAAATGCCTTTATGGCAAATGCAAGGTCTTCATTGCTGGCAAGTTTTGAAAAAGCTTCCAATGCCGTGCGTAAAGAACGAGACATTTCTTCTAGGGGTAAGCGAGAAAGTGTGCGCTGAAATTCGTCAAAACTTGAAGCCACGGTGGGAATTTCGCGCGAATGATCCGAAGAATGATAGCGGGCAGGCGTTTCAGGGAAAAAATCTAGTTCTACACTGTACTGTCCTGTGACAAGGCTACGCATGTGCAGACGCGCCCTAAGACCGCGTTGAATCATGCGTTGCATAAGCTGAATACGTGCACTTTCAGGGGCTTCATCCATGGAATCTTTATCAAGGGCAATGCTATTAGGCTCAATAGTAATATATACAGGAATAGTAATTTCTTCATCCTTGGTATTGGCTACCAGTACAATTTGGGTCACTTTGCCTAGAGGAACGCCACGAAAAACCACTGGCGCACCCAAGGAAAGCCCGCTGACAGAACCGTCAAAATAAAGGACATATTCTGCAGAGTCGCTGAAAATATTTCTGCCGCCAAGGGTGATGATGCTAATAATTAAGAAAGCAATTCCGCCCAAAATAAAGCCACCAATTCTGGCTTTATTATTTTTTTTAGCCATATAAGATACCTTTTTGACTTATCGTCCGTTGAAAAAGTGCTGTATGTTTTGTTTGCGATAAAAGCACATGACCAGTGTAGCACTAACGCTGGGTGTACTTATAACTTTTTTCGCATTCTTGCATAGAGTAGTATTTGAACAAACTGGAGAAATATGTGCGTTTCAAGAGTTTGTTATGCTTCATGCTCTCCGCGAGTTAAAAAATTCAAAACTACGGGAGGTGTGTTTTTGTCTTCTAAAAGGGTTTTGGGATTTCCTAAAGCAGCCATAGTTTGTGTGTTTGCATCTAAATATAAAGCCGTGTCACCAATGGCAAAAAGTGAAGCCAACTCGTGTGTGACTACCACAAATGTTTTTTGTAAACTGTCGCGCAATTCCAAAATAAGATCATCTAATCTGCGGGCGCTAACGGGGTCAAGCCCCGCAGAGGGCTCATCTAAAAAAATAATTTCTGGGTCAAGAGCCAAGGCTCTAGCCAAGCCTGCACGTTTACGCATACCCCCGCTTATCTCAGAAGGGTAGTAGTTGCCAAAACCTGCTAATCCGGCCAATGCCAATTTAAGAT
>CAZBDD010000300.1:0-2633 GCA_964490475.1 uncultured Desulfovibrionaceae bacterium | reverse complement strand
AACTTTCAATTTTTAGACACAAAACTATATCTGAAAATAATTGTGCAGAGGTCTCAATTTGTTAAACAAAAGCAAACCTACCATGAGGCACAAAGCCCTTGCCGGCCAGTGGATGCGTTTGCTTTTTTATAAGTGCCTACCTTATAAGGTGTTCTTAATGATGAAATTTTTATCCACTCTATAATAACAGTGTATCTTTTTACGGAGAACTTAAAGCATATTAAAAAACGTTGACTTTTATGTAAATGTAAATATTCTGGATTGGCGTGATATATTTTTATTAAAAATGAGGCCTTTATGCGAAATACTATTGTAATGATAGCGGTTTTAGTTTTTATTTCATATTCTAGTATTTCTTTTGCCAATGATTTACTTGCAGCAATTAAACAAGGTGATGCTTCTAAAGTAAAAGAATTGATTGCAAAGGATGTTGACGTAAATTATACAGACGATAAGTTATCAGGATTAACAGCGCTTATGGTTGCGGCTTCAGCAGGTCATGAAAAAATAATACAAATATTACTAGATAACAAAGCTGATATACATGCTAAAGATAAAGATGGATTTACAGCTCTAATGCTGGCTGCTTATAATGGTCATGAAAAAGCAGTACAAATATTAATAGATAATAAATCTGATATACACAGCAAATCCAAAAAAGGCTGGACAGTTCTTATGATTGCTGCTGGAAATGGAAATGAAAAAGTAATACAATTATTATTAGACAATAAAGCTGATATACACGTTAGAGATACAGGAGGATTAACAGCTCTTATGATAGCTGCTTATCATGGAAACAAAAAAGCAATACAAATGTTGATTGATAATGGAGCTGATATACATACAAAATCAAATGAAGGCTGGACATCCCTTATGATAGCTGCTTATAGCGGCCACGAAAACGTAATACAAGCTTTGATAGATAATAAATTTGATGTGCATGCTAGAAATAATAAAAACAGAACCGCTCTTATGATAGCTGCAGATAGTGGATATGAAAAAGTTGTACAAATATTGATAAATAATAATTCAGATATACATGCGAAAGATGAAGACGGATTAACAGCTCTTATGCTTGCTGTAACTACTGGACAAGAAAAAGTAATACAAATACTATTAGATAACAAAGCTAGTATACAGACGAAATCTAATAATGGTAGAACTGCTCTTATGATTGCATCTATGTTACAACCCAAGAACATCGTTCAACTACTATTAAAAAATGGAGCTGATGTGAAAATGAAAGATAAAGAAGGAAATACTGCGTTAACTTATGCAGACAAAAATCCTTATAAAAATGATGTAATAAAACTACTAAAAGCTTATGGAGCAAAATAACGATTCATTGGAGAAAGATATTCATCCTAACATATAGCGTATGAGGTTCGTGGTATTGCCTTAGCTGAAGAGCTTACTACAATAGCGCCAGCGAGGTTATACATGAGGCTTTATGAAAACCAACGAGTTTTTGACTTCTGCAAGAACACCTAAAAAAAGCAATGAAACAATAGCTCACTCTTAAAAATACAGCGAGGAATAATATAATGAAATCTATCTTTTTTTACTTTTTTTTATGTGTTTGTGTTTTGCTTGTGAATGGCAACGCCCATGCTGCTCCAAAAAGTAATCCTATGACCTATACAGAACTGTATTGGGCTTGCATTAAAGATGGCTACAGTATTTATTTGGCCGAAGAAAACGGCAAAAAAGACACCGATTCTCTCGCAGCCACCATGAGTACGCTTTTAATAGCAGCAGGAGTAACAAATAAAAGCTTCACATACGAACAAATGCGGGCATATTTAAAAAAAGGACATAAAATTGATAGAGACAAGAATCTTGAGCTAGATACCGAGATGCTGTATCCGTACTTAGCCCTCGGTGCCAATTTAAATTATAAAGCCGTGGACTATTTTTGCGAAGAAACAATTCCTTCCATTTCAAAAAAAAATGATATTAAGGGATATGATGATGTTTTTGAATTTTCTGCATTCGCTGCTGTTTTAACGGCAGCCAAGGGTGCAAGAATCGCCAAAGGCAAAAAGAATCATGTTTCTAGGTGGATGTCTCAATACCCTATTCACTTTGTGGCCTTCGTTGATAAAAGCGGCACGTATGAAGTGGAAATAGTATATAGCAAAAACAAAGCAAGAACCGTAAAGCCATGGGTACAAGTGTATGCCTCAGAAGGACTTGATAAAAAATCTCTGGCTAAGGCACAACAGTTTACAGCAACAATTTATAGTACGGCAAAAAATAATTGGAAAAATTATCACGCACGCACCCTTGGAAAATTCAAACTGGAAGCCGGAAAAAAATATTATATTGTGTTTGCTGCTACAGAAAAAAATCGCAACAAAAAAAAAGAAATTATGGCATTGCATATGCTTAGGTTAAAAAAACAACATTAAGACATCATTGCCAATTTAAGTAGCAAGAATCCACCAGCCTAGCGGGAGGTTTTCTTTTCCACAAAAAAATTCCCCTTAAAGACTCCTGCGCAATGAATTGTGTAGGAGTCTTTAGCTTTAAGACCTCTGCACAATCATTTCAAATATAGTTTTGTGTTTAAAATTTGAAAATTTGTTCGAAATGTATAATATCGTGTGCAGAGGTAAAGGCACAAAAATCAA
>CAZBDD010000299.1:0-2659 GCA_964490475.1 uncultured Desulfovibrionaceae bacterium | reverse complement strand
GACCATACCCTCGAAGAAGTGGGCAAGCTCTTTAACGTAACCCGTGAACGTATTCGCCAAATTGAAGCAAAGGCTTTACGTAAATTGCGCCACCCCATACGCAGTCAGGTGTTGCGCTCCTATTATGAAAATTAATTAAACTTTAGGGAGAGGAAGTATTGAAAAATACTTTTCTCTCCCTAAATTCCTCATACAATTCCTCTAAAAAATATCTATTCGTGCCATTACAGCACAAAAGGCCTTTTCACTTTACAAAATCTTGCGCCAAAAATTGTGCAAAACACTGAGGCGTCAAGGCTCCCTCTGGCGAATGCATTAATTTATGTACCGCCGTTAATTGGCATATATTTTTAAATAATGTCGCATCATATTCTTTTGTTAAGCATTGTTGCAACAAATGCGCATGGGCATTGCTAATCTTTGGCATATTTATAAAAGATTCCGCACATTGCGGATCTTTAAATAAAGCATAGGTGCAAAAAATATGAAAGAAAAAGTAATCAAAGGCGCTTTCTTCGCGCAGCCAATATTCTTCTAAGAATTTCTTAATAAGCAAAATATACCTTGTATGTGCTTTGGCATGCATGAACCAATTAGAAAAGCTACGCGCATCTAAAGAGCGCATATGCGTGGTAAAAACTTCTTCCATTGCTGGCAGTTTTGTTAGCTCACACCAAGAAGGCAAAGCAAAGGCAAAGAAGCTTTGCTTAAATATATGTTTTGGTAAAGGCTGCGTAAAAAAAACTGTAGCGTCCATCCATGTGCCGCCGTACTTAGCTAGCAAAGCCACACGTATATAATCCACAAAATGGGCTGGGCATATTTTCTTTTGCTGATATTTTATAAGAATATGCTGGGGAATGGTGATATACTGATGTACGCTATTTTCATCAATAATTTTAATTTTATGTTCCGTGTTGTGGCATTGTACGCTGTGCATGCAAGCTTTTACAAGGGGCGGCATATGCTCCTTTCCTTGCAGCCAGCATTGCCAAATATAGGGAATAGGAAAAGATTGAGCTGGTTCTTCCCATTCTGTACTAAAAATCGCATCATATTGAGCAAGATATTCTAAAACATGCACAAGTTATTTCTCCTCGAAAAAAAATTAACCGCGCCGAAATCCTTGTGAAAAAGCTGTATAAAAATGCGATTTTTGCGCATATTGCCACCAAACTTTAGCAAAGGGAATATGTTCTGTATTCCATGGCTTTACCGGTGAACAATAATGGATGACATGCGGTTTTAATAAAGATTGCACATAGTTTTTATACTCTTCTTGCGGTACATAGGTTTGCAATTCTTTTACATCCACATGAGTTTGCACATTCCAACGTGCATCAAGAAAATGTATATGCCCTTGTAAAATACTGTTTAATATACATTGGTCTACAGTACGTGGCCTTTGCACTTCTTGTAATCTTTCCAAGCATTTCTGTGTAAAATTCCAAGAAAGAAGAGAAGGAATATGAAAAATTAAAAAGCCTGAATTAAAATACTGCTGCACATTGTGTAATTTAAGCACATGTTCAGCATATTGACGCAAAACAGTATCAAACTCTACCTTGCACTTGAATTTATATTCTAACACAGCGGCTAAAGCCTTGTGCTGCATATCCACTGCAAAAGCAGCATTCATATCTGTCAAAAAAATCATATCGCAATCCATATACACGACTTTTTCGTAATGCATAAAAATGTGCGGAATGAAAAATCTATAATAGGCTTCCTTGCTAAAGTGAGCATGTGTTACAAAAATAGTAGCATCAATATGTGCTAAAAATGGAGCCATATCAATGAAGCGCAAAGATATATGTTTTTTTTGTAAGGAGAGTATAGCTTTTTTATATAAGGGTGATACATGTGTATGCAAAATGCATATATCATAATAGGCATCTCTGGAAGTTTGCTCTATAAAGGAATGAAGCGCCACCTCAAGATAAGGTGCATAGGCATCATTGGTGGCGAAAACAAAGCAGCGCTTTGTATCATCAAAAGCTGGAGTGACAAAATGTTTTTCCAAGATACTTTCTCTCATACACCGAGACTATCGTCCACGTTTCTAAAACCTTACGCAATGAATTGCGCAAAGGGCATATAACAGCCAGTAAAAAAAGTGTAACATATAAGTAGAAATACAAAACATTTGTTTTTATAGCTCTTTCTACATGCTACACTTTTTAAAAATTACCTAAAAAGCATTATATTGCACAAGTTCATTACGGGCTGGTTTTGGCAAGGCATCACCGGCTTGAACCGGCTTTCCAATATTAAAAATAGCTTTAATCTTTTTCTTCTTTGGTACGTTTAAAACCTTTCTCACAGCTTTATTAATTTCGCTATAGGTAAAAATAAGGTCATTGATCACAGTTGCATAGCCCAAAGCTGTCACAGCCAATAAAATATTTTGTGATGCAAAGCAATAGTTCTCAGTTTCAAAGTTACGACGTAACTTATTAGGAATATCTTCAGAAAGAACCAAAATGGAAACGGGAGCCAAGGGGAGTTTTGTTGCTTTTTGTAGCTCCTCTAAAAGAGCCTTATCGGTAACAACAACATAGGACGTAGTGCGAATATTAACACCAGCAGGGGCTGCTATGGCGGCATCTAAAATAGTCTGTATATCCGCTTCACTGGGAACGTCTTCTAAAAACGCGCC
>CAZBDD010000298.1:0-2662 GCA_964490475.1 uncultured Desulfovibrionaceae bacterium | reverse complement strand
GGGGGGAAGGGGCAACTTTTTGGCGTTAGCAAAAGTGTCCCTTCCCCCCTCAATAAGTATAAACTAATCAGCGTTTTCTATTCTTTTTTACCAATCTAAAGTGCCTTTAAAGGCGGTTACTAATTGGCGCACTGGCTCTGCGCATAGTGTAGAAGAACCGCTAAGTATTGTTAAAGTAGTATCATCGGTTACTGTGCCAATTTTAGCAAAGGTATTTCCACGCATACGGCTTTCAAAAAGCTGTGCTTTGTCAGCAGGCACGGAAACCAATAAACGGCTGGCAGACTCACTGTAGAGTAATTCTGTCTTACTTAATTGACCTAGCACCGGTACATGGTTTAGGTCAATGCGCGCACCAAGTCGACCACCAATACACATTTCTGCTAGAGCCACTGCTAGTCCTCCATCCGAAAGGTCGTGGCATGCAGAAACATGACGCTCATAAATATTTTGGTGCAGGGCACGGTAAAGTTTTTTAGCTGCTATGGCGTCCACATGAGGCACAGTATTACAAGAAACTTTAAGTTCTTGCGCAATTTCAGAACCAGCCATTTCTCGTTGGGTATTGCCTAAAATATAAATGGCATCGCCGACTTTTTTAAAGTCTGAAGTTTGCGTGCGTAGCACATTTTCTATGACCCCAAGGACAGTAAAGAGCACTGTGGGTGGGATAGAAATTCTTTCGCCGCCGCCGGTATAATCGTTCTTCATGGAATCCTTTCCGGAAACGCAAGGAACGCCGTAACTAAAGCAAAAATGCTCTAAAGCTTTACAGGCGCGTACTAATTGCGCCAACTTATATTGCCCATCAGGATTTTTTTCTGATTGTACAGGGTCGCACCAACAGAAGTTATCTAGGCCAGCGAGACGATCAGGGTCAGCGCCAACGGCCACGGCATTACGAATGGCCTCGTCCATGGCATTGGCCATCATCCAATAGGTATCATAATCACTAAATTTAGGGCAAATACCGTGAGCAATAACTAAGCCTGCGTCAGATTCTAACACAGGGCGAATGACGCCTGCATCGGAAGGACCGTCTCTTTCAACGCCCACAAGGGGTTTAATGGCAGAGCCGCCGCGTACTTCGTGGTCATATTGACGAATAATATATTCTTTTGAGCAAATATTTAAGCGTCCCAACATGGTTTTGAGTAAAGACCCCGTGTCGGCATCGGGCATATCTATACGGCTATCTTCATGCTTGGGGGCTTGCCAATGCGCTTGTAATTGCAGTTGTGGCACGCCGTCATGCATGAACTCCATAGCCAAATAGGCCACAATTTTTTCACCGTAAACAATGTGGAAATAGCCAGAGTCGGTAAAGTTACCCAGTGCTGTGGCTTCCACATCCATTTCTTTGGCTAAAGCCAAGAATTCGTCTAATTTTTCAGGGGCTATGGCTAGTGTCATGCGCTCTTGAGCTTCGGAAATAAGAATTTCCCAAGGGCGTAAGCCATCATATTTAAGAGGCGCTTTGGCTAAATCAAGTATGCAACCACCGGTGTCTTCCGCCATTTCACCCACTGAAGAGGATAATCCGCCGGCACCGTTGTCGGTAATGGCATTATACAGACCCATATCTCGTGCACGCATAATGCAATCGTACATTTTGCGTTGGGTAATGGGGTCACCAATTTGTACGGCAGTGGCAGGGGAGCCTTCGTGCAATTCTTCTGAGGAGAATGTTGCTCCATGAATACCGTCTTTGCCAATGCGGCCGCCCACCATAACTATGACATCGCCCACGCAAGCTTTCTTTTCATGTCCGGGTTTACCGGCTACTTCTGTGGGAATAATGCCTACTGTGCCACAATAGACAAGTGGTTTACCAAGGAAACGCTCATCAAATACTAAGGATCCGTTTACCGTAGGTACGCCGGATTTATTGCCGCCGTGTTCAACGCCTTCACGCACGCCTTCAAGTACACGACGTGGGTGTAAAAGACGGGGGGGCAGTTCCTCAGTATGGAAAGGTGAGGCAAAGCAAAATACATCGGTGTTGGCTACTAGTTCAGCACCCATGCCCGTACCCATGGGGTCACGGTTTACACCCACAATGCCGGTTAAAGCACCGCCATAGGGGTCAAGAGCAGAGGGGCTGTTATGTGTTTCTACTTTAATACAGGCATCATAAGCACCAATAAAGGAAACAACGCCAGCATTATCTTTAAATACAGATTTACAAAAATCATTGGGCCCCATGGATGTTCTAATGGCAGCTGTCACATCGCGAATGCAACTTTTGTAAAGGTTATTAACCTCTTCTTGTTGGCCTGTTTCAGCATTGGTATACTGAATGCGTGATGCTAAAATTTTATGCTTGCAATGCTCGGACCACGTTTGCGCTAAGACTTCTAGTTCTGCATCGGTGGGGTCTGCTGGCAAGCCTAAAGTTTTACGCAAGGCATTCACCTTTTCATCTTGGAAATAGGCACGAATGGTTTGCATTTCTTCTATATTTAAGGCCAGAGTATTTTCACGACTCACTTGCATCATGGCTGCATCATCCATAGTAGACAAGGTGAAAGTGGTCACTTCATCCGATGCTGTACCTGTTACTTGTGCTGCTTGTGCTTCAAAGCCTGCTTGGCTTTGCCACTGGCTTTTGCTTTTAATGCGATAGCGCTGTATTAATTCATTGCAAAGTAAATCTTTTGCT
>CAZBDD010000297.1:0-2665 GCA_964490475.1 uncultured Desulfovibrionaceae bacterium | reverse complement strand
ACACCAACCTTCATTAAAAGATACCACAAAATTACCTAAGGGCAAAACAGAAACAGATATTGGCATGAAGCTTTATAAAAAGCATCCAAAGAAGTGTGAACATAGCACATCGTTTACTCATTGACAAGAAAGAGAACATCTACAAGACGTGCGCCATGCAATTTACGTATTTTTACAGCTCCTCAGAAAAAGTGCTCTGTTCAATCTAAAGATATTTTGCGAATTTTTTGCGCAGAAGCAAGTGAATATACACAGCCCCTGCATTTCGGCTTTGATTCGTATGTTTTTCGAGGCATAGAGAGCCTATACCTCGAAAAACACATTGATACTGAGTTTAAAAACTAGCTAAAAAAGAATTCTTATGCATCCCAATCGTCGTCTTCTTCAACAGGAGCAAAGCCACGACGCATGGTGTTTTCTGTAATTACACGTGGATCCATGAAGTGCAAGAGATAGTCAGGGCCACCGGCTTTTGTACCCACACCGGACATTTTGGCACCACCAAAGGGTTGGCGTTCTACCAATGCACCCGTATTGTTACGGTTAATGTACAAGTTACCTACGCGGAACTGCTTTCTTGCTTTTTCAAGATTCTTAGGCGAACGGCTAAATACACCGCCTGTCAAAGCAAAGCGGGTGCTATTAGCCAATTCAATGGCGTGGTCAAAGTCTGTTGCACGCATTATGGCAAGCACAGGGCCAAAAACTTCTTCTTGAGCTATGCGATGTTCAGGAGTGATACCATCAACAATGGTGATAGGTGCCCAATAGCCTTCGCCTTCCGGTACCGAGCTCTTGTAAAGAAGGTTACCTTCGCTTTCGGCAATGGCTATATATTCGAGCACGTTTTTCTGAGCAGCAGCATCTGCCACAGCGCCCATGGCGTAAGTGCAATCATCAGCAGGTCCGATAAGCATAGCTTTGGCACCTTCTACCAAACGTGCTACTGCCTTATCATAAATAGTATCAGTGACAATCAAGCGTGAGCAAGCAGAGCACTTTTGGCCTTGGAAGGCAAAGGCAGAATACAACACATGTGGCACCACTTCATCAAGGTCGGCATCATCGTCAATAATAATGGCATTTTTGCCGCCCATTTCAGAAATAACCTTCTTAACATTAACTTGGTTAGGACTGGTTTTTCCGGCTTTTTCTACAATGCGCAAGCCCACTTCCATGGAACCTGTGAAGGCTATGCAACTTACATCTGGATGTTCTACAAGGTAATCGCCCATAACAGAACCGCGACCTGGTACATAGTTGAACACACCATCTGGTAAACCGGCTTCTTTAAATATTTCTGCTAATTGATGACCAATAATACCAGTAATATTTGCAGGTTTATACACCACAGGGTTACCGGCAACAATGGCAGCAGAGCACATGCCTATGCTAATGGCAAAGGGGAAATTCCAAGGGGCAATAACAGCGGTAATACCCTTAGGCTCATAAAGGTAGTGGTTTAACTCACCAGGGGCATTACCAAGACGACGTGGGTTGGCCATACGCTCCATTTCTCGAGCATAATACTCTAAAAAGTCAATACCTTCAGCAACGTCAGCTTGAGATTGATCCCACTGCTTACCCACTTCAAGCACTTGCCATGCGCACAATTCAAACATGCGACGACGAGCAATAGCAGCAGCTTTCACTAAAAACTTTGCTCTTTCCACTGGGTCAGTATCGCGCCACGCGGGGAAAACATCCTTGGCAGCTTTGAGAGCCATATCCACTTCAGCAATACCACCTTGGCATACTTGACCAAGCACTTCAGAAGGCTTTGCAGGGTTAACTGTATTAATATAGTCCCCTGTGTCCACATCTTTACCATTAATGTATAAAGGATAGGTTTTGCCTAAACCAGAAGCACGAATTTTTGCAATTTCTGCGGGGAAAACATCACGAGCTTCTTTTTGAGTAAAGTCTACCATAGCTTCATTTTTAAATGGCCCAAAGCCTTTTACTGTGGCAGCAACTTTACGATTTTTTTCTTTTTCTGCTCTTTCACGATCTGCAGTAAGATGTGGATCTTCCAAAAGTTTTTCTAAGCTGGCTTCTTCCACAAAGCTTTGACGCAAAAAGGATTCATTAGCAGTATTTTCTAACAAACGACGTACCAAGTATCCCATGCCAGGTACCATGTTGCCATAAGGGCAGTATAAACGCACACGACCGGCAATTTTCAAAATACCGCGACGTACAGGCTCTGCCATGCCGTAGAGAACTTGGAATTCATAGCGAGACTCATCAACATTCAATTCTTTTGCCATTTCCATGGTGGCAGCAATGGTACGCACGTTGTGCGAAGCACAAGCAAAGTGACAAATAT
The DNA here is from genome assembly GCA_964490475.1 of uncultured Desulfovibrionaceae bacterium. Lineage (GTDB taxonomy): Bacteria > Desulfobacterota > Desulfovibrionia > Desulfovibrionales > Desulfovibrionaceae > CAYJAD01. Next base: position 336 of record CAZBDD010000297.1, on the reverse strand, counting down.
CACTATTTTTTAAAATTTGGTACGTTACACGCTCAAAGCAAGCGTCACTGTCTGCTTTAATGGTCCAAACAGGCACTTCCCAGCCCATTTGTTTGGCTTTTACCACTTCATAATCCCAATAGGCGCCCTTTACAAGACGAATGGAAATTTGTGTATTATTTTGACGAGCCCAAGCAAGAAGGTCAGCAGTATCTTTCTCTGCATCTTTCAAATAGGCTTGAAGCACAATGCCTATATGTGGGTAATCTTTAAATTCTAATTTTAAACGGCGATACACTTCAATGGTAATATCTTTATGCTTGTATGATTCCATATCAATGCAGAAAAAGGCATTCA
>CAZBDD010000296.1:0-2668 GCA_964490475.1 uncultured Desulfovibrionaceae bacterium | reverse complement strand
ATGGACATAATGGACATTGCGCCTTTGTTTCAAGCGGTATATGACATGCTTGATGCAAAAGGCATTTTTGTTTTTTCTATGCATCATCCTTGCTTTACCTTTCCCCATAATGATTACTTTACGCAAAGCACCTATGAAGACATTGCCGTAGAGGGACAACCTGTTTTGCAAAATTATTACCACCGCTCATTAACAGATATGTTTACCCTCACACAACAGGCAGGTTTTACTGTAACTGGCTTTCAAGAAATACCCTTTGCCGGAGAAAACGTGCCTATCATCATGATTGTTCGCTTGGAAAAATAGCGAAGAATACAATTGATTGGCTATATATAACACAAAAGCGAGTAAAAACATGCGCAAAATACACGTATTGGCACTAAATACCAGCCCTAGAAATAAGGGTAATACTTTTGTTTTACTCCAAGAAGCCATAAAAGGCTGTGAAAGCATGGGCACAAGTGCCGCCGTCAATTCCTGCAATATGTTTTTTACCGTGCACGGTATAAGTTCTGCTGGCTATGTGTCTTCGCTTGGCAAAACACAAGATAACCCTAAAGCCATGCAATCTGCTTATGATTTAGGTATAAAAACAATTATGATGGCCAAGGCTCTCAAAGATGCACCGCAAGTATTTGGTATGCACAGCCACTATGCTTATGGAACGCATACGAAATGAAGATCATGTCTCCGCTATAAGTCATTATATTTGTGCAATTTTTATTGATAATATAAAAAAAGACAAACCCTCAAAAATGAAGGTTTGTCAGTAAACTGCTTTGAAAAGATTTTACAAGAATTTTTTATGCAAGCTGAGAAAGAAGGGTTTCTTTAATAGAATCAATACTTCCTGCACCATTCAATTCAATATATTTGGGTGAACCACCTTTAGCAACATCTTTGTAAAAATATGCCGCAGCCAAGGTGCCATCTTCTGTATTATAATAGATGTCATGGCGCTTATTAATGGCAGCTTCATCTTGGTCGTCACTACGTGAAGAAAGATCGCCACTACATACACGACAGACTTCACCATTAGGTTTAATGGCATCAATAAAAATATTGTTGGGGTGATTATTATTGTTTTTGCAAAGGCGACGCCCCATAATGCGTTGTTTTGCAATTTCGCGTGGTAGCAAAATTTCAATAACATAATCCAAAGCCATATTTTCGGTTTGCAAAGCTTCCCATAATTTTTTCGCTTGCACTATATTACGGGGGAAACCGTCAAGCAACCAGCCGCCAGCTCCTTTGGCTTTAAGAGTTTCTAAAATCATAGGAATGGTAATTTCGTCAGGTACTAAATCACCACGATCGATATATTCTTTGGCCTTTTTGCCAAGCTCTGTCCCACCACCAATATGCTCACGGAAAATTGCACCGGACTCAATATGCGCAAGGTTATACTTTTCTTTTACTAAGTCACCTTGTGTACCTTTACCGCTGCCATTGGGGCCAAAAATCAGAATATTCACCAAAAACCTCCAAACTTTAGACTCTGTTACAAAAAGTCTTCCGAAGAAGAAACCACACCGTAAAACTGTTTTACCATGACATATAAATCATCAGGTGTAAATTAACTTAGGCGCTTTATTCTTGTCAATGCATTTTGAGATTTTTTTCACAAAACATGCCATTTTAATTGTTCTATGGAAAATGATTTCTAAAATTTTGGATTTAACAATTATGTTAACAAGTAATATTTCTGATAGTTACGAAACACCATGCGGCATCTACAGTTTTAGCCACCTAAATAGGCTTCCTTCACCTTAGGATCAGCCAACAAATCCTTACCACTACCTTGTAATACTATACGCCCTACTTCTAAAATATAGGCATGGTGTGCAATGGAGAGCGCGGCAAAAGCATTTTGCTCCACTAAAAGAATGGTTTTTCCTTCAGCATTAATGCGTAAAATAATGTTAAAAATTTCTTTTACTAGCAAAGGAGCAAGCCCCAAAGAAGGTTCATCCAGCATAAGTAAATCAGGCCTACTCATGAGTGCGCGCCCTACAGCTAACATTTGCTGTTCGCCACCGGAAAGAGTTCCTCCTTTTTGCCACGAACGTTCGCGTAAACGCGGAAACAAGGTGTAAATCCAGTCAATATCATCGGCTATACCTTGTATATCCTTACGCGTATAAGCTCCAAGGTGCAAATTTTCTTCCACAGTCAGGTGAGGTAAAATACGACGCCCTTCGGGGGAAAGAGAAATACCGTGTGGTACCATATCTTCCGGCGGTAAACCTACAAGTGAAAGAGGACTGCTTTCTTCATGGCGCTTAAATTGAATTTGACCACTAACATGTTTATTCAGCCCTGCAATAGAACGAATAATACTGCTTTTACCTGCCCCATTGGCTCCAATAAGTGTAACAATGCTCCCGCGTGGAATTTCTAAATCAACTCCTTGCACAGCTTCAATGCCACCATAGCGAACTCTTAAATCTTTGATTTTTAACATATTTTACCTTTACTCACGCAAAAAATAGCCTCGTCAAAAAAGTTAATACGTAGCATCATCGCCCAAGTAAGCTTTAATAACTTCTGGGTTATTGCGTATGGATTCAGCATCACCTTCGGCAATAAGACTGCCATATTCCATAACCCAAATATATTGGCACACACCCATAACTACCTTCATATCGTGCTCAATAAGCAAAATAGT
>CAZBDD010000295.1:0-2695 GCA_964490475.1 uncultured Desulfovibrionaceae bacterium | reverse complement strand
ATACCCCCGAAAATCGGGTTTGTCTATGGATTTTTTAGGACGTCCTTGCATGAAGCCTTTTTTATAAACCCTTGCCAGAGTTGTATTTTTGGACTTTATCGGACTGTATGATTTTTACTTATGGCGGAGAGGGAGAGATTCGAACTCTCGGTACGCTATTAACGTACACACGATTTCCAATCGTGCTCCTTCGACCAGCTCAGACACCTCTCCGCACAAGCGAAGATTCTTTTACGTAAAAAACACTCTCTTGGCAAGTCTTTTTTTTAAAAAAATATTTCTTTTTTAAAAAAACAGAGTAATACAAGCAAAAAAACCTTCTTAACCTACCTATATAAAACAATAAAAATATACATACAACACCATTTTTTAAGTTCTATAATCGGCATTACAAGTGACATAATCATGCGATAAATCAGAAGCCAACAACACATAACTTGCCGAGCCATTGCCAAGTCCTATATTAATAGTCACATCGGTACCGCGTAAAGGTTCTTCTAAAGCAGCATCGTGATTCCCCTGTGTGGGCTGTCCTGCGGTGAACAACTCTACTCCACACAGCGACATACGCACATCTTGTGGGTTAAAACTGGCACCGCTACGCCCTACTGCGGCAATAATGCGCCCCCAGTTGGCGTCACGTCCATACATGGCTGTTTTTACTAATTGAGAATGCCCCACAGTGCGCGCCACCATTTCAGCATCTTTTTGACTGTGAGCGCCTTCCACTTCAATACGAATAACTTTGGTGGAACCCTCGCCATCTTGCACAAGCATATAGGCAAGAGAACCTAAAATTTCTTCCAAGGCCGATTGAAAAGCTTGCATATCTTGGGCATTATCTGCATCTATCACCACACCGGAAGCACCATTGGCAAAACCAAGCACCGTGTCATTGGTGGAGGTATCGCCATCAACGGTGACTCTGTTGAATGTCACGTGCACTGCATCTACAAAAAGCTTTTGCCATAAAGAGCTTTCCACAGCGGCATCACAGGCCACTACAGCCAGCATGGTGGCCATATTGGGGCAAATCATGCCAGCTCCCTTAGTCATACCTGTAAGGTGCACCGTGCCACCAGAAAGCTGCACTTCTTTCTCTCCAAACTTTGGGAAAGCATCGGTGGTCATCATGGCTTTAGTAAAGTGCTCTTCATCTTTGGTGCCCAAACTTTCTTTTAGCATACGCACAGCGTCAGGCCATAAATGCATAATGAGCTGATTACCAATAACCCCTGTGGACATGGGTAGAATGCAATCAGCATCTATGCCCAGTTCTTGCCCCATAAGCTCTAGGGTTTTTTTGCAATTGGCTAAACCTTCATCGCCAGTACAAGCATTGGCTTGTCCGGAGTTCACCATAACTGCACGTACATCGGCATGTGGCTTAGCAAGGATACGCTGACATTCCAAAACCGGTGCGGCTTTAAAAGAATTGGTGGTAAAAATGCCCGCCACAGAACAAGGCACATCGGAAATGAGGAGAGCCACATCATCACGCTGCGCACGCCTAAATTGTGCATTGGCCGTGCCTATGCGAAAACCTTTTGGTAAAGCCATTATATTTCCTTTAAATAAAATAATTCACTGCAAAAAAATCAATTCACAAACATCGAATATCTATAACAAAAATAGATACATCAGCATACTATGCATCCCAAATGAGCGCAGCCCACTCCCCTTCTGTCACCATACGTGCTGGTGGCAAGCCTTGTGCTGTATACGCTGCTTCCACCGCATCCGCTTGCATGGTAAGCAAACCTGACAAAATGAGACAACCGCCCTCTTTGCGTAAGGCCGCCAATTGCGGCGCCAGCTCTTTTAAAGGTCTTGCTAAAATATTAGCCAGCACCACATCAAAGGTGCGCCCTTGTACAGCCTCCACAGAACCTAGCAAAACATCAAAGCCTTCTTTTTTCGCGGCATCATACGCCGAAACAGCATTGAGCTCTCGATTTTCTAAGGCATTATCTACAGCTAAAGTGTCAATATCTGTACCCACGCCGTACAAACCAAAATGACAGCAACCGATCCCTAAAATGCCGGAACCTGTGCCAAGGTCTAAAAATTCCATGCCTGCTTGTAAACGCCCTGCATCTAATAAGTCAGAAACTACACCAAGACATAAAGCAGTGGTGCTATGATGCCCCGTTCCAAAAGCTGATTTGGGTTCTATGACTATGGCTTTGCGTCCCTCAAGAGGGGTGCTGTCCTGCAACCACGGTGGCAACACAAGAAAATTATCGCCACAAGCAATGGGAGTGAAAAATTCGCGCCACGCTTGCGTCCAATCTTCGTTGGGTATTTCATGAATTTCTATATTTGCAAAAGGCAGAACCACACGAATTTCTTTAACAAGATTCTCTATAAATTCACGGTTTTCACAATGGATACGAAAACAAGTTTCTCCGGTGGGTAAGCTTTCTTCTTCCCAGCCAAAAGAAATATGTAAGGCCAAGAGTCCCCACATAATTTCCACTTGTTCTTCCTCAACAATAATATCACAACGTGTTAATGTATTCATGGGTAAAAAGTATAGGGGGGCATGCGCAATGTCAAGTCATCATATACACCTGTTACAAAACTGTAATAAGTGTACTATTTATTAAGAGGAATGTTAATTAATTACTTTTTCTGGGGGAAACTTTTGCTAGCGCCAAAAAGTTTCCCCCAGACCCCCTTCAAAACGCGCTGA
>CAZBDD010000294.1:0-2710 GCA_964490475.1 uncultured Desulfovibrionaceae bacterium | reverse complement strand
GACCAGAGCAAAATACGAGAATGGCATAGCTGGGCATTTTTCCATTCGATCAATGCCAAGCTACGCCATACTTCAGAAGCTACAAGGCGCGCTTTATCTGCGCTTACCTTTGCTAAAACCCAATCATTTTTTTGCTCAAGGGCAGAAAAAGCCGAGCCAAAATATTTTAACAAACGCACAATGGTGCGAGGCCCTATACCGGGCGTATATTTTAAAGCCAATAAAGCCCAAAATTCTGCTTTATCAGCTTCAGATAATACATCCCAAGGTCTTTCAGTCATTAGAGCCTTTTACTTTTTGCAATTTTCGCTGCATTGGTGCGAGGGAAGTTCGTCATTAAAGTTTCATATTGGGCTTTGGCATTTTCTACATCGCCTAAACGTTGATATGTCATGCCGGCCTTCAACAAAGCATCAGAGGTTTTATGATGCTTTGGATAATTTGTTGTCACCTGACGGAAGGCCAATAAAGCATCATTATAATTACCTTGTGAGTAATAACTTTCACCTACCCAATAATAGGCATTGGGGGCTAGCTTGCTTTGTGGATGGTTTTGTAAAAAACTCTGTAAGCCTTCGCGCCCTGCTTGTGCTTGTCCGCGCATAACCAAATCTAAAGCCTGTTTATAAGCAGCTTGTTCACCGGGTGTTGACTTTGTAGAAAGTTGAGGTGTTGCAGGCGGCGTATAAGGCTGTGCCGCTGGTATAGATGCATGAGCAATAAGAACACCAGTGTTATTTGCAGAAATTCCTGAAGTTGTTGGAGGCAACAAAGGTGTTGATGGGGGCAAATTAGGCGTACCTGCGGGCGGCATTTGTGGAGCACCTGTTACACTGGTTTTTTTTGATGCACCATCATCACCAGGTAAATACATAGCTGTTTCTGGTGGCAAAGAATATCCAGACCCCTTAGGTGAGTTTACCTGAGGCGTAATTGGGCTTGATGCAGGTTGTCCCAAGGGCGCTGTATTGGGTTTATTTAAAGGCTGTGCTACAGGCACATGTGTCATGGGCTTTTTAGGAGCTACAACACGAGTGTTTTTTGCAGTGCTTGGAGGAGCCAAATTCGGAGTAGGAGGTTGTGTTGTGGCAACAGCCAAGGTTGGATGCGCCGTCATGCCCGTTTTTTTACCGGCACGATTGCGTACTTCATACACACGCTCTTGATTGGACTGCACCTGTAAGCTCAAAGCAAGCATGCGCCCTTCCAATTCTGAAACGCGTTGCCCAACTTCTTGCGTGGCAACCTGAGTTTGATCTTGAACATCCACTTTTTTTGAGCCACACCCTACAGACAGTACGCTTACTAAAAGTAAAAAAGTTAAACTTTTTATACTCATACCATAATTATTTTTATTTTGCTTTAATTTTTTCATACACTGCACTCCTTTTTTGCCTCCATAATATTCCCCCTCAATATCGTATTTTACAATACTTATCAAGACATCTTGCGCTTAAGACCAAATTAAGGCACAAACACAACACACCACAAGGAGAAAGCATTCATGGATTTTACTACTATCCCTTGGCAACCCATAGCCGAACTAGCACTTATTGTTTTATGCTCTTTATTTTTTTTAGTTATTATGGCTTTGCCTATCATAAGTATTAGCGGACAAACTCTTTCACTCATACGCCAAAGGTCAGCTTATGCAAAATGTGCAAAACAAATCGCATTACTGGCTCTTTTTCTGGGCTGGACTATAACCTTAGCCAGTCTTTACCCCCTTTGGTTGCGTGTAAGCCCTCCCCTTTTGGCTCTCATAGCGCAAGCTGCCGTTGACGGCCAACCCCTAAATTATCTAAGCCTATGGGAACCCATCAAGGCCTCTGCATACTTACAAGCGCATGTATATGGTGTGGGACTTTTACTAGCAGCCAGTATTTTATTAAGCATTTTTTACGCACGTTGGTCGGCTTGGAAAAACAATCGTATCCTGATACAATCACATGCCATATTTGCTGCGTGTTGGTATGCCATGGCCTTTTACAGCACCCTTTGTATTTTGCAGGCAGATGAAGCCTTAGTCCTTGGCATAGCCCACCCTTTAACTCTTAACGCCTTTTTTATGCCTAGCTCCGATGCCAATTTTTGGAGTATTTTACCTTACATTCCCCCCTTAAGCTTTGCTTTGGCAGGTGGTTTTTCCTGTGTTTGGCTTATACTCCGTCGTAGTAAAGATGATTTTGGCAGAGATTACTACGCACAAATGCTCCCTTGGTGCGCTGTGTGGGCTCGTAACGCGTGGCTTGTATTTTGGCTTATTCTTCTGGGACTCACAGGCTTACAGTGGATAACTTTGCTACAACAAGAAAATTATCTGCAAAATCCTGAGTTTATTCGCTCGGTGGCCTTTGTTTTGCTTTGGCTTATCCCTGGTATTTTATGGGCCATAGCCATCAAAAGCGTCCACCCTCTCAGGCATAAAGCAACATTGATTCTTGCTTTTATTTTAGGTGCTTGTAGCATTATTCCTTTATATCAAGCATTGTAAAAAATGCCTTACCAAATAAAGAATCCTGCACAATTATTTTGTTGTGTTGACACTATCTAAGAAAACGCTATGTAAGACCTCTGCATAATTCAAAAGGCATGGATTGCCACGTCGCTGCGCTCCTCGCAATGACTTGATATTACAACGAAAGTCATTGCGATCGAAGCGAAGCAATCCACGCATTTGTAATTGTGCAGAGGTCTCATTTAAATCTTT
>CAZBDD010000293.1:0-2712 GCA_964490475.1 uncultured Desulfovibrionaceae bacterium | reverse complement strand
GCCAATTTTCTAGCCCTTCCGGAACCACCTGAGAAAAGCCCCCTGCCCCCACACGTATCCCTGCCAACAGCAAGGGTACTAACAAAGGAAAGAGAATAATACTCAGCAAAGATTCACGTGCCGCTTGCCCTTGAGAAAGCGCACCTAAAAGAGAACCAGAAGCCGCCATGCCCACATCCACCAAGAAAATAACCAAAAGCGCTTGCGGCCATCCCTCTGAAATACTTTGCCCTAAAAATACAATGGATGCCGGTAAAAACACCATTTGTGCTAAGAGCAAAAGTAAAAGGCCAGTGATGCCTTTGCCTATCCAAATAACCTGTAAAGGATGTGGCATTAGCAAGAGGCCATGACGCGCATTGTTTACTTCTTCAATGCCATAAAGCATATTAAAGACCAAGACTTGACAAAAAGCTGAGGCCAACCAGAAGATGGCGGCTGCCCCCTGTGCGGACATGGTAGTGCCCACTTCTTGTGATAAACTAAAAACAAAGAGCAAAAGCAAACCAAGCAATAAAGCTTGCATAAGCCCATGCCCGCGGGAAAGGCGTAAATCTTTACGAACTAAGGCCATAATAGCTTGTAACATAGCCCTACCCTTTTTCTTGCTCTGTTGCTACTGTGAGCAAACGAGCTTTTTCTATGCGTAGCACAGCGTGAGCCAAGGGGGCATGCGCCACTTCATCATGGCTAATCCACACCACGGCTGCGCCTTCTTGTTGCGCATTTTGCACCTCTTGGCACAAGAGTGCTGCAGAGCGCACATCAAGTCCCGTACTGGGTTCGTCCAAAAGCCAAAGCTTTGGACGCAACAATAATAAACGTGCCAAGTTAAGACGTTGCGCCATACCACGGGAAAAAACACCGGCACTTTCTTCTGCAAAGGCAGCCAGCTCTACCCTTTCTAAAATGCATTTAATGGCGCTAAGGCTTTTTTCCTGTGCGGGCAGATTATACATTTGCGCCCAAAAAAGTAAATTTTCTTGAGCTGTTAAAGAGGGATATACAAAAGTAGCATGCCCTAAATAACCTAAAGAATTCTCTGTCACGTGGCACGTCACCTGTCCCATACTGGGTTTTGCAAGCCCTGCCATAATACGCAATAGTGTGGATTTGCCCGCCCCATTGGCACCTGTAAGTAAACTTATGGTACCGGCACAAAAGACATAATTCACATCTTTCAAGATGCAACGCCGTCCAAAAAACTTGGTTACTTTGCTAAGCGTAAGCAGGGCTTCCATTAGCTTTTAACGCCCTCTTCTTCATTGTAAGCATCAGCGTCGTCTTCGCGACGTTTAGCCCCCAAGCGTTGTAAACCTAAGAAGGGGAATACGCACATAAGTATTCCACCAATCCAAATCCAGTTGACTAATGGGTTCAAGCTCAATTTCAAAGTAACTTTACCATCGGTATCCAGCCCGAGTAAAGTGGCATAAAATTCACTTCCCAAGCTAAAAATAGTATCTACTTCAGAAAATTGCATACCGGCAAATTTATCGTATATGCGGCGCTGTGGTATTAAAAGCCCCACTAAAGAATCATTTTTATCGGTCACTTGCAAACGAGCTTCTAAAAACTCAAAGCCAGAACCGCGACCATCAACCACATCTCGCACACCTACGGTGTAGTCGCCAAGCATCACACTTTCACCTTTGGCTAGGGCAAGAGTTATTTCATGTTTATAGGGGCCGGAAAAAGCAACACCTAAAACAATAAATACTAAGCCCAAATGCACACCATGAGCGGCAAGACTATTACGATTTTTATACACAGCTGGCTCTAAGCACAACAATATAATGGATGCCATACCCGCTATCGCTGCTGCAGCTCCTACAAGTGCTGTCAGATTTTTATACCCAGCAAACCAAATACCCAGTAAAGCCACGACAAACACCACCGCAACAATGCCCAACTTCTTAAAGTCGCGCACACCTCTGCGCCAACCAAGCCAAGGACAAAAAACGAAAATGGTAGAAATCAAAACAAAGAGTGGCAAACAAGTAGTATTATAAAAATCTGCCTCTAACCCTTGTGATTGCGCAGACCACAGTGAAGAAATAAGCGGCCACAGGGTTGCCATACAAATAATTACTGACAGTAACAGTAAAATCCATGCTGTCATAACCAGCATACCTTCACGGCTATCAACACTTTCTAAGGAATTACGGCTGTTATACCCTACGCAGGCTATACCAGCGCACAGTACTGTGCTCATTATGATGAACAGCAACAAGGGCATACCCACGCCACCATCACCAAAGGCATGTACAGAGTTCACCACACCACTACGTACCAAATAGGTAGCAAAAAAAGCAGATATGGTTGTTAAGGCCATAAGAAAAACATTCACGCGTCCCAATTTTCCTCGACGAACTTGGATAATGGTAGTGTGTATGGCGGCAGTACTAATAAGCCATGGAATAATAGAAGCATTTTCTACAGGATCCCAGGCCCAATAACCGCCCCAACCTAACTCTAAATAAGCCCACCACGCTCCTAAAATAATGCCGGCAGTAAGGAAAAGCCAAGCGACGAGCGTAAAGGGACGAGCCACAAGTACCCATGAGCCTTCTATTTCTTCGTTATCAGAAAGACATTGCGCCAATGCCAAGCAGGAAGGAATAATAAAGCCGCCATAGCCCCAAAATAAGAGCGGCGGGTGAATAATCATACCAGGATTTTGCAACAACGGGTTTAAGCCTCTGCCATCTT
>CAZBDD010000292.1:0-2743 GCA_964490475.1 uncultured Desulfovibrionaceae bacterium | reverse complement strand
GCTTCAATTTTTGAAAAATCAAGAATATCATTAATAATGCGCAAAAGTTCATTGGTAGAAAAAAGAGCTTTTTGTATATAATCTTTTTGCTTTAAATCAAGATGAGTGCCAGATAAAATACGCAATAAGCCTAAAATACCATTCATTGGAGTGCGAATTTCATGGCTCATATTTGCTAAAAACTCACTTTTGGCAAGAGCACTTTTTTCTGCATTTTCTCGTGCTAACTCTATATCTTTGAGCATTTGTTTTGTTTCACGTAAGTCAAAACAATAAGCAATATAAATCTCTTCCCCTTCAAGATGTGCTAGAACAAGAGTTACATCTATAGTGTATAATTCATCATTGGCGTCAATAGCTACAAGCTCAAATCGACTTTTTCCATTTATTGTAGTTTGAGCAAGCTGTTCTTGAAGAAAAAGAAGACTTGGAATTCCATTTGGTTGTGTTTCAGGAAAAGAAACCATTATTTTAGAAAAAAACTCTTCCCTAGAAGCAAAACGAGAAATACGAATAGCTTCTTCGTTACAATCAAAAATGTGTAAGTCTGGGGTAAACATGTTAATGCCGAGCGGAACGCCATTTAAGATAGCTTTAGAACGCATTTCTGCATTTTGTGCTTTTTTAATGTTTTCTTCAATTTCACGTAAATCTTGATAAAAAACAACAACCATATCTTGCCCATTATGCTTTGCCCGTACAGCAGTGGCCTTTGTGGGAACTTCCTCGCCATGAATGTTTTGTCCCATCCATAGACCTTCTGTGCGTCCATCTTTCAAGGCGGCTAGCAAATGATCTTGTATTTTTTGCAAAGAAGTCACACCATCTGGTTGGTATTCAGGATAGAGTTTATGCAGATTTTCCATAAATGCACGGCGTTCTTTTTTGAGTCCAAAAGCTTCAGCCATGGAAGTATTACAATCAATAGGACGTAGATTACTATCCCAAATCATAGCTCCTACAGGGCTTGCATCTAGCATAACCTTGCTGTACTCATCACTTTCATGCAATTTATTTATGAATTCTTTTTTCTCGCGCATATCAGTAAGAAAAACAAATAAAACTTCTTCACTATGCACAGCATTAGGGATGAGAATAAGTTCTACCGGCACGTCACTGCCATGCACATCTTTATAAATCCAATGTTTTTGAATGAAACCGCTTTTTTTTGCTTCGTCTATATATTGTAATCCAATTTCCGCAGATTTTCCTCCGCATGGTTGGAATTCGGGCATAGTCAGCCAAAAATTATCTACAAACTCTTGCCCTGTCTTAAAGCCAAAAAGCTTTGCCGCTGCATTGTTGGCATAAATCAGAACATTTTCTTTAGACCAAACCTGCACAGCATGAGGCATAACTTCAAGTAGTAATTTTATACTTCCACTTACAAGGCTATTTTCTTGAGGGATGTTTTGCAAACTCGCAAGTTTTATTTCAGAAGTAGAAAGCTTACAACGTGTATCTTCCAATTCAGCTAAAAGTTTTTCGTACTCAAGACGAGAAACAAATTCATTTGTATTTTCTTTACTGCTTTCTTTCATAATAGTTTAAATATAGGTAAAGGTGAGTTGTTTTGTTTATAAAGAATCAGAATAAATATTCAAATTCATTTTGTCAAAGTTTAAATACAGTCTCATTCAATATTGTATTTCATAAAAGATGTGATGAAGCTTATGAAGGAGAAAATAACAAATAATAATTTTTTTTTACTTACAGCTTGTGCCATGTTTTTTGTTTGACACAAGCTGCCGCCAAAAAATTTTTATTATTTCCGTATATTTTCCCAGTAATGTTCTTCGTTTAGCATATCCCAAAAAAGGTTTTTATCTACTTCAAGAATAATACGCGCTTTTTGGCTACCTTGCGGCCCGTTGATGGGATAGGCTAAAGATTGCCCATATGACAGACCAAATTGGTCGTTCATATCTACAAAAAAAGTAACTTCTTTAGTAACGATGGTGGGGTCAATAAGTATGGCAGAAACTAAAACATCCCATACATAATGCGTGAAGTTTTTATCTTTGTGAAAGCTAACGCCCACATGAGAGCGTTGTAGTAACTCACTTAATATATTACCATTTAATGTTTTTAGAAATCTATCATAATGTTGCCTTTCAAAAACAATTTTTTCTGTTACATCAAGGCCCACAATAACTTGCTCTTTAAAAGGTGCGCGCAAAGCTATGCGAGCAGCTTCAGGGTCAAACCACCAATTAAATTCTGCTGCAGGTGTCACATTGCCTTCTTGAAAAAAAGCTCCGCCCATATAGATAACTCTTTTTACAAGAGGTATTATACCGGGATCTTTTCTTATGGCCATAGCTAAATTAGTGCAAGGGCCAATGGCAGCGATGGTAATTTCATGAGGGTTCTTGCGTACGGTATCAATAATAAAGTCTACCGCATGTTGTGCAATAGGTGCTGAAACAGGTTTTAAATCATAATGTTTTTCAAAAAAATCTTGCCATGTATTGGGTCTTGTAAAACCAAAAGAGCCCGTCCATACATCTCTGCCAATACCAAAAAGCTTTCTTTCAAGTTCCATATTACTATGACGATCTGATCGTAAAGGGTATTGCGACCCCATGGCTACAGGTATGTGCTTTTTACCTGCTATTTCTAATTGATGTAAGGCATATGCTGTACCGGATTCTGCCCAAGAATTACCGGAAACGGTAGTTACGCCTACTAATTCAATATACGGAGAATTGGCCAACATAAGCATAGCAACACCATCATCAAA
>CAZBDD010000291.1:0-2744 GCA_964490475.1 uncultured Desulfovibrionaceae bacterium | reverse complement strand
AAAATTGTAAAGAAAAATTTTTGAACTTTCAAGATACATATTGACTTTATATCTTTTTTAGAAAAGAGTATGCCGTTATTTATTGACGAAGACCACCACATTTTGGCGTAGTGGGAATATTATAGAGGTGAGTTGAATTCATGGCGAAAATTTTTGACAGTATACTTGGAACTTTTTCCAAAGATCTTGCCATTGACCTTGGCACGGCAAATACCTGTGTGTATGTAAAAGGTCAAGGTATTGTGTTACGCGAACCCTCCGTGGTAGCCGTAAAAAAAGATGGACGTGGCAATAATGTTGTGTTGGCTGTAGGTCATGATGCTAAAAGAATGCTTGGTCGTACTCCCGGCAATATTTCTGCTATTCGCCCTATGAAAGATGGTGTTATTGCTGATTTTGAAATTACTGAGGCCATGCTACGTCACTTTATAAGTAAAGTGCATAATTCTCGCCATTTGGTGCGTCCGCGCATTATTGTGTGTGTACCTACGGGTATTACTCAGGTAGAAAAGCGTGCCGTAAAAGAATCTGCTCAATCAGCTGGGGCTCGAGAGGTTTATCTCATCGAAGAACCCATGGCAGCAGCCATTGGTGCAAATCTTCCCATTCAAGAGCCCACATCAAACATGGTGGTAGATATTGGTGGAGGCACCACAGAAGTTGCCATTATCTCCCTTTCAGGCATAGTGTATTCGCGTTCTGTGCGCGTAGGGGGTGATAAGATGGACGAATCTATCATGACCCATGTACGTCGTAAGTACAGTATGCTTATTGGGGAATCTTCTGCCGAAGATATTAAAATGAAAATTGCTTCTGCTTATCCCATGGATCCTGAACAGCAAATAGAAGTGAAAGGCCGTGACCTTGTAACGGGTATTCCACAAAATATTATTATTACCTCAGAAGAAGTGCGTAAGGCAATTTCAGAACAGGTAGAAGGCATTGTGCAAGCTGTGCGCATGGCTCTTGAGCAAACACCGCCAGAATTAGCCGCTGATATTGTTGATAGAGGCATTGTGCTTACTGGTGGCGGTGCGCTGTTGCGTGGTTTAGATCAGCTTTTGCGCGAAGAAACTTCTTTGCCTATCACTGTGGTGGATGATCCTTTATCCACAGTGGTTATGGGAACTGGTAAGGCATTAGATAGTTTAAATATTTTGAAAGAGGTTTGCATCGACTAGTTTTTACGTGTCCTTGCTGTATAGAGACTCAAGCACAATTTATTGTGCTTAGAACCCGTACATATTAGTATAATTTTTGGGGGAGGCTTTGCTAGAAAGTTTCCCCCAAAGCCTCTTTAAGAGCGTATTCACATGAAAATGAGCTACCTGCTTTGTCAGCCATAAAAGCTAATCAGCTTATCTATCTATTTAAGGGCATTAAAATCTGTGACCTCAAGACGCTATATAATACTTTCAGTCATCATACTCTTCCTTTTTTTAGGAATGTATACGTGGAATCAGCGCACGGGCATTCTTGATAAGGTAGCCACGCATGTGGGGCTAGAATTGGTGGGCGGCATTTTAAAGCCTGTGCTTACCATTCATAGTACCTATTCAGATATTTGGGAAAATTATGTGGACCTTGTGGGCGTGCGCGAAGAAAATCAACGCTTAAAAGCTGACCTCCTTTCCATTCAATCACAACTTATTGCCGCCGATGAAAATAGGGCAGAAGTGCAACGCTTACGCGCTTTGCTTTCTTTACCTGTGGATAGAAGTTGGCGTCCGCTGGGCGCACGTGTATTGGCTGGGCGTATGGGCCCCAACTCAGTGCTAGAAACAGTTATTTTAAGCCGAGGCTATGTGACAGGTAGTACGCCTGGTACACCCATTATGACGAATCTAGGACTTGTAGGGCGGGTACTGCGTGCCTCTGCCCACGCTTCCACAGCTCTTTTGCTCACCGACCCCAGTTCACGCATAGCGGTGCTTAGTCAAAAAACGCGCACTGCAGGTATATTAACAGGACGCGGTGGACGTAAGCCTTTAGAATTGCGCTTTGTAGAACACGATGCCAGTATTGAAGAAGGAGAGGTTTTAGTTACCTCCGGCCTTGATGGTGTTTACCCTAAGGGGCTTTCTGTGGCAAGGGTGACGCAAGTTTCCATGTATGGGTATTCGCCCTTTAAAACGGTACATGCAGAGCCTTTGGTAGATGCAGAGCTCTTGGAAGAAGTGCTTTTGTTGGAACCAACAGGGCTTGAGCCTCTTCCCGAATTGCCTCATGAAGACTTTGTAGGGCCGCCCAGCGAAGAGCAATGGGAGCTTATAGTAGAAAAAGTTGCAGCTGAAGCGGCGGCAAAGGAAGAGGCAGCTTTGCAAGAAGCTGCGGCCATGGGACCGCCTAAGCCAGGAAGCAAACGAGGCGATGGCACGGCTCTACCTTTGGGCGCTCCCCCTGTGGAGACTTGGCCACAAAGCACTGTAGTTGTGCCGCCATCACGGATAATGCAATGAGTTTAGTAATATTTATCTGGTGGATTATATTCATCATTCTTGCAGTAATTATTCAGTCATTGGTGCCAGCTTTAGATGTCATGGTCATAGGGCTTATTCTTGTTTTGCAAGAGAAGCGCTATAAAGATTTGTTCTGGCTTTTGCCTTTATTTATTCTGGTGCAAGAAGGTGTGGGGTCTCGAGATTTTGGGGGCATGGTTCTTTGGTATTTTACTGTCATTATAATATTTATCATTGGGCGTTGGCTCTTTGAGGTGCAAAATGTGCTCTTTGTGCTGCTCATGG
>CAZBDD010000290.1:0-2751 GCA_964490475.1 uncultured Desulfovibrionaceae bacterium | reverse complement strand
TTTTGAAGGGGGTCTGGGGGAAACTTTTTGGCGCTAGCAAAAGTTTCCCCCAGAAGAAATAATGAATATCAGCACTTCTTTAAGGATATTTTATAGAATACAACTTAAAAAAGCTTGTGTTCGCTCGTGCTGAGCGTTTTTGAAAATTTGTTCTGGTGTCCCTTGCTCCACAATGACGCCATCGGCAAGAAAAATCACTCTATCTGCCACTTCTCCGGCAAATCCCATTTCGTGTGTTACCACAACCATGGTCATGCCCTCGGCGGCAAGTTCTTTCATAACTTGCAGAACTTCTCCTACCATTTCTGGGTCTAAGGCCGAGGTAGGTTCGTCAAAAAGCATAATATCAGGGCTCATGGCTAAAGAACGCGCAATGGCTACCCTTTGTTTTTGGCCTCCGGACAATTGGTGCGGATATTTATCGGCTTTATCCACAAGCCCAACTCTTTCAAGCAATTGCATAGCTTTGGCCTCGGCTTCTACCTTGGTCATTTTTTTCAATTCCACCGGTGCAAACATAATATTTTTTATGACAGACATATGTGCAAAGAGGTTGAATTGCTGAAAAACCATGCCTATGTTTTCACGAATTTTATTAATATTCACATTTTTGCCTACCACAGGCTTATCATCAATTATAATTTCGCCTTCTGTAGGTTCTTCTAGTCTATTTAAACAGCGCAACAAGGTGGACTTTCCCGATCCAGATGCCCCAATGATGCAAACCACTTCGCCTTCAGAAACTTCTAAATCAATACCACAAAGCACTTCAATATCTTTGTAATATTTATGTAAATTGGTAACTTTTAATTTATTTATCATAACTAATCTTCCTTTCGACATATTTTGAGAGAAGCATCAAAGAAGAAATAGCTGCCAAATACACCATACCCACCCAAAAATACGTGGCAAAATAATTCCAATTGGCCGATACATATTGATCTGCCTGATTAACTGTTTCATTGAGGCCAATAACAGTAAGAATAGAACTGTCTTTCACAGTAATGATAAATTGATTTACCAAGGCTGGCGATACAATCTTTAAAGCTTGTGGCAAAACCACCTTAGACATGGTCTTTGATGATGATAAACCAAGACTGCGCGCTGCTTCTACCTGCCCAGAACTCACAGCTTGAATACCACTGCGATAAATTTCTGACAGATACGCTCCGGCATTGAGACTTAGTGTTATTATGCCGGCCATTATAGGAGTTATTCTAAAGTCATCTATAAAAAGTCTTATAATTTGTGGTGTTCCAAAATAAATAAATAAAGCTTGCACAATCATGGGGGTACCGCGAATGACCCACACATAGGTATGCGCTAAAAAACTGAGCACAGGAATTTTAGCAAGGGTCAACAAGCAAGATACCAGCCCCAAGCCCATACCAAGTACAATGGAAATAAGCGATACTTGCACCGTGATACCCATCCCTTTCATTAAAAAAGGAAAAATATCAAAAAAAGTAGAAAAAACATCAAACATATGATTTCCTTAACAATTATAAAAAAATAGAATAAACAGCAGGCTGATACATTTTGAACTACGAACAATCTAAAATATTTTTTGTGCAAAGCCTGTAATACAGAAGCCTGCCCTCTATGCGAAGGCAGGCCAGTATTAATTCTTTAGAAAAATGCCTATTGTATTTTGTAATAGGCTTCCCACAGCATTACATGCCGTATTTTGCAAGAATTTTTGCATAGGTTCCATTTTTCTTAATATTTTCTAAGCCTGCATTAAACATTTTAATAAGTTCAGCATTTTTGCCCTTTATTACTGCAAAGCCATAAGGACCCACATTCACTTTTTCGCCAAACACTTTTAAAGGCATTTTAGCTGTAGCAATTCGATAGCTAATTACGCTGTAGTCTTCTACACCGGCGTCCACATTGCCTGTTTGCACAGCGGCATACACAGCATCAGAACCTTCAAAGCTCAACACGGTGAAGCCGTATTTTTCTTTAATACTATCCACATATTTTGCACCTTGTGTGCCGGTTTTTACAGCAACAACCTTGCCTTTAAAATCTTCAAGTTTAGTTAATTTGCTGTTTTCAGGAACAAATAATGTCTGACCATCTTCAAAATATGGGGCAGAAAAATCGTAAGATTTTTGGCGCTCTGGTGTAATAGTCATACCAGCAATCATGCCATCAGCTTGACCGGAATTTAAATTACCTAAAGCAGCATTCCAACCCACATTATCTACTTTATATTTAAAACCTTGATCTGCAGCAATGGCGGCCAATAAATCCATATCAACGCCTATATAGGTGTTAGTTTTTGCATCTAAAAAGTCAAAAGGCGCAAAGGAATTATCGGCCACAATTAAATATTCTTTCTTTGCTTGGGCATCATTCACAGAGCCAAAACACAAAGCAAAACCCATAACACACACAAGGCTTAACACATAAGCCGCACAACGAGACATTGTTCTCATTTTTCCAATCCTCCAATTTTCTTTATCTAGCGTATCATTCTAGCATTGACAGCAGTAAAAGTAAAGCAAGCCATTACATATATGCACATGACATATTGCCAGAGAGTGTGAAGTTGTGTACAAAGGCTAAGGAGAGATAAAACTTTCGTAGTTTTATCGTAAAACCATATCCCTCAAAAGGAGACCTAGATGAAATTTGCTAAACATCTGCTTTTACTTGCTTTAGGCCTTATGACCTTTGGAACCACAGCCGCTGTGGCTGCTGAAGAAACCGTGAAAATTGGTGTCTATTTACCCCTTACCGGGC
>CAZBDD010000289.1:0-2759 GCA_964490475.1 uncultured Desulfovibrionaceae bacterium | reverse complement strand
ACTTGGTATTACAACAAAAGTCATTGCGAACGAAGCAATCCATGTATTTCGACATTTTTTTGGATTATGCAGAGGTCTCACATTGTACAGCAAGCTTAAAAAACTTTACAAACACATAGCATCCTTGTTATGCTAATTTACACGCTAAATCTCAGTGCTTCCTCACTAATTTTTTTGTAGGAATGTTGGTACACTAGTGCATATGGAATAAAGCATTGCAACCTAGGGATTTACGCAGTACAAAATTAAATTTTACACTGTAGTTTTGTACACATTTTTTATTGCGAGTTTTATAAAAAATAATAATTTAATGAATTATGCAGAACATATCTATAACAGTGCCACTGCATAACTCAATTGGTAAAGCCTCATTTATGAACAATACATTCTTAACAGCAGATTTAGATGTAGCATCTTTATTAAATATTTCTAGCGATATATATATTGTTCTAGAGCCTAGCACCATGCAAATTTTGGAGTGGAACCCCGCTTTCAAAAAACTGTGTTTTGAGCAAACCACCCTCAAGGTCGGAATGTCTCTTTATGAAAAACCTTTCGCTCCTCATTTTTCTTCCTTACGCGAAATTATTGAAATACAATCCCAATTAATCAAAAGTGGCGATTCCCCTTCTTCTTTTGCCTCCTTACCCATAGGAGCTGAAAAAGATATTTTTTATAGAGCTTACGCTAAACTTGTACATATTTTTGAAGATAAAAATGCCGCCCTTATACAAATTACTATCAAGGGGTATGATGAGATGTCTACAAAATCAATTATGCACAGCCTTGAACGCCGAGAAACCTTGCTTAAAGCTACTAGCAAGGCCGCCCAAGAGCTACTTTCTGAAAATGATGATTTTGACACCACTATTGACACAGTTTTAGGTATTTTGGGCAATGCTACCAATGTGGACAGAGTTTATGTTTGGAGTATACACGAGGCGCCAAACCCAGAAGAAGACGACAGGCTTTATACCTCGCAATTGTACGAATGGTCTGAAGGGGCAGAGCCGCAACAAGGCAATGAACTCACAGTAAATATGCTCGTGGATGAAACTATTCCCACTTGGATTGACACTTTTCTTGAGGGAAAATGTGTCAATAGCCTTGTCAAAAATATGCCCCAAGAAGAAAGAGAACAATTGGAGCCCCAAGGCATTATATCCATTCTTACAGCCCCCATTATTTTTCACGGGCACTTGTGGGGCTTTATTGGCTTTGACAATTGTCGCTCTGAGTATACATGGAGCCCAGCAGAAGAAAATATTTTGCGCACGGCCGGTACCCTTATCAGTACTGCCATACACAGTAAACGCACCAACGAAGCTTTATATCAAGCACAAGAGCGTTTTCGTGGTGTTGAAGAAGCCACGGGAGACATTATTTGGTCTGTAGATGCAAACCACAATATTGATTATATTTCCCCACGCGTATTTGCTGTTTTGCAATACACTCCTGACGAAGTTATTGGCAAGCCTTTCAGTGCTCTTTTATTACGCCCAGAAGAATTTCAGTACACAGCTACCCCAGAAAAGTTCATTATGCACGATTTTGAATTTCGTGCTCTGTGTAAAGATGGCTCCATAAAATGGCTACGCTCTTCTTGTAAGTACATTTTTAATGATGACGGACAGTTAGTCTCTGGTTTTGGATCAAGTTCAGACAGTACGCATATTCATAATACTCAAGATGCTTTGGAAATTGCCAACAAAGAATTAGAAGAGGCTATTAAAATTGCCAACGACTTGGTGGAATCTGCCAATAAAGCCAATGCCATCAAGGGGCATTTTTTGGCAAATATGAGCCATGAAATTCGCACTCCCATGAATGCCATTGTGGGTATAACCCATCTTTTACGATATACAAATTTAAACGATAAACAACTTGAATATATAGAAAAAATCAGTAACTCCAGCGTCGCTTTATTAAATATCATTAATGACATTCTAGATTTTTCCAAATTGCAAGACGGCAATATGGTTATAGAAAAGCATGTGTTTTCCATGCAAAACCTCATCAGTGATATTAAGAAAACTGCCAGCCAATGGATTGACGAAAAAAACCTTCAATTCATTGTAGATATGGACCCCAAAGTGGCTACAAGCTATGTGGGTGATGCTCTGCGCCTTAATCAAATACTCACAAGCCTTACTACCAATGCCATAAAGTTTACCCCCAAAGGCACCATACGCATTGCAGTTAGCGTAGAAAGTGAAAATAACAACTCCGCATTATTGCATTTTACTGTAAAAGACACTGGCATTGGCATTTCACAAGAAAATATTAAAACACTTTTTGAAGGCTTTACACAAGCAGATGTTTCGAGCACAAGACGCTATGGTGGCATTGGCCTTGGACTAGCCCTGTGCAGAAACCTGACCGTACTTATGGATGGGGATATTTGGTGTGAAAGCCAATTAGGCAAAGGCTCCACCTTTCATTTCACTTGTCGTCTAGATAAAGATATAGCTAAAAAAAGCTTAGAAAAAAGTACATTACAGCATATTAATATTTTAGCAGCTTTTCCCGAAGAAGAATCGGTGATCGCTTTAAACGAAATGCTTGCCCCTTTAGGCTATACACACATAACTTTTGCAGAAGATATCATTACCATTAAAGAATTTATAGATGGAGACAAGCCAGCAGATATTATACTCCTACACCAAGGCTTTAACGAAATAAACGTTTTAGTGAATATATTACAGAGTAATCCAGACTATTTCGCGTCTACCCCTATAATCTATTATGCAACAGCTGAA
>CAZBDD010000288.1:0-2776 GCA_964490475.1 uncultured Desulfovibrionaceae bacterium | reverse complement strand
ATACCCACTAAGAAGGCTAGCACAATAAAGATGCGCTTAAGCCAAACATCAGACAAGAATTTGGCAGTCATGGGGCCTATCCAAGAACCGATTACAATACCGGCTAATTCTACACCGATAAGCGGCCAATATACTGGGGTACCTCCAAACATAAAGGTAGCAATGGAGGTTACCATACCTATAAGCACTGCAAAGGCTGACGTGCCGGCGGCCAGATACATGGGTAATTGAGAAATGCTTGTAAGGAAAGGCACAAGTAAGAATCCACCACCTACACCCAAGAAGGAAGCCACAGAAGCAATGAGAAAACCACCAATGACAGGCATAAGCGTGGCAAAAGAAAATTCCACACCGCAGAAAGTGAAGACCACTTTGGTGAGGCTTAATTTTACTATTTGTACACGGGTTTGAACACCGCTTTCTGCATGGCCTTTAGAAGCTTCTTCAAAGGCTTTGGCGGCAGCAGCGGCGAGCTTTTTCTTGGCTTTGGCGGCCGGTGTGGTTTCATAGAAAAGGTAGCAACCAAGGGCAAGAACAAAAAGACCAAAATAGCCAATATAGTCGCTAAAATCAATTTTACCTTGTGTGAGCATGGGCACAAGAATAGATCCGGCCAAAGAACCTACCCCAAGGGCAATGCCAAGGGGTAAAACAAGGCGTCCAAGGCTGTATTGCTTAAAAGAAGAAATTAAGGCTGAACAGCCCACCAACCACTGGTTTGATACACGAATGGAGTCTGTAATACCTTTATTAAGTGGTGTTCCTTTACCGAAAGACGCTGCATAGTCGCCCAGTCCAAACACACTTACGTGTCCCACCGAGGCCATGATACCCCCAAAGGCGCCTACGGTTGAGAAAATCCAACCTACCCAAATGGCCCAAAAAAAGCCCATAATAGGGGATATTTGCGGGGCACCGGGAATGCCGAGAAAACCTTTTTCGGCTTTGGGGTCAAGTTTTTTATCGGTTATAGCAGAAGCAATGGCTGCTTCTAAAGGGTTTTGTGCTTTTGCGCTGGTATTTTCGCTTTTCGTAGCGGGAGTCGGTGCGGCGGCATCTTCAGCGGCAAATGTTAGAGCGGGACTGGTGAGTAAAAGTAGGGCCAACACTGCAAGCAGGCATGGCATGGCGAACACTTTTTTCATAATACGTCCTTTATGGATTTCTCAGCATATTGCAGTGAGAAAGTTCGTAGGATAGAGTAATAATATGCTTTATAGCTAAAATTACACTATAGTTTTTTATCGACATAGTAGGATTTTATACCTTTGGCTCTACATAAGCTACAACTCTTTTAAACATAAAAGGAAAATGATTTTTTTAACTTTGTAGAGCCAAGGGGACGAAAATTCTACTATTTATTTTCGCATGTACCGCAAGCGTCGTTTTTACCTTTTTTAAAGATAATGAGCGGACAGTTTTTGCAAACATCACCACCGGGGAAGTAGTCACCGGGACGAGTAATGGAACTTGAGCCATTATTAAGAGCCATGCGTTGCATAAGGCGCATCACCGTGGGAGCTATATGTTCGCCGGGAATAAAGACGTTAACTTCTCCGCGTTCAGTTTTACCGGCATTGTAGCTGCCGGAACAGGCGGGACAGCAGTTAAAAGTTGTATTTAAGTGTGAATATACCGAACCACCGCAGGCTGAAGAGCTCATGGTTATCATGGTGGGCAAGGGGTGAATATCAGTGGCGGCACAGTAATCTACTGCCAAATGATAGGACTGAATATTATCACAATAAAAGTGCACTACGTGTGGAATCATTTGTGCTTTGCCAAGAGGGCCTACAGCAATGGCTTTTAGAGAATTCATTTCCATTTTGGGTTTTGAACGCATAAAGCGCTCGGCCTGATCAAGGTCAACACAGTATTTGCTTTGGCTCCTAATTTCGGCTTCGTCAATTTCTTTCCAGCCAAAACTTACTCGCGCATTGGAACAGGCAAGGGTTTCTTTGGTGCCAAGCACGGTATGGCCTTGCATTCGGGCGGCCACTTCCCATTGACAGTAGGTGAGGGCTTTTACTGGTTCAACGTAAGGAGTACATTTTTTAAAATTGGCCACATCTTCGTCGGTAAATAAGAACGTAACAGCTATGGGGTGGTGATACAATCGTAAGGCGTCCATAAGTGTGTGTTCCATTTGAGCATAACTAAGCGACATAATAACCTCCATATAGTTCTAAAATTCACTAAGCAGTGTATCACCCTCTAGAGCTATGTGCAATAGGAAATGTAATTATTAGCATATGGAATTAGTAGGCAATTAACTATAACCTTTTTAAGACAATTTCCCTGATATCCTCGTCTTATGCAGAAAAATAGCTAAAGATAATTGTGAAAAAATGCTTTAAATGGAAAAGGTAAGGAGAATGAGTGTGTTTTAAGGGTTTTGCACATGACGATTTACGCAAAAGTATATTACAACAGCACAAAAAAATAATTGTGCAGACCCCTTAGCTTATGTGGACACGCTCTAAATAAAAAAGGGAAAGGCCAAGCCTCTCCCTTATGAATACATTAAAATGTGTAAAGCTTACTCAGGATTTACTTCACCAACATAAGTGCGCTTACCATTTTTAATTTCAATGATACCAATGGGCATTTCAGCATCGTGAGTTGCGTTAATGCTTAATACGCCTAATGGAGTAGCTAGGTCTTTAATGGTGCCAAGGGCAGCGGTGATGGACTCTCTGTCGGTTTTACCAGAACGGGTAATGGCGTCCATAATCATCATGTATGTGGTGTAGCCCAAGGTGGCATTCATGTTAGG
>CAZBDD010000287.1:0-2779 GCA_964490475.1 uncultured Desulfovibrionaceae bacterium | reverse complement strand
CTTTCCTGAAGGGCCGCGCATATATCCGCAAAAAATTATGGTGTGGCATCAAGTTGCCAATGAAGTTTTTGGTAGGGAATCCTATGCTGTAACGTATTGCCCCATTACAGGTTCACTTGCAGCCTACAAAACAACCCTTGATGGTACCGCTTTGTACTTTGATGCGCAGGGCGGGTTATATGGGGGAAATTCCGTTCTTATTGACAGAAATACCGGAAGCTTATGGTTGCAAGGTATAGGCATGGCTTTTCGCGGCCCCTTATTGGGAAGAGGCCTTCCACTTATTCCTGTATTTTGGACAACATGGGGTGCAGCAAAAGAATTTTTTGGCGCAACAAATGTACCCGTGTTGTCTGCTCCTTCAGGCAGTCGCAAAATTTATGGCCGTGATCCTTATGGTAACTATTTAAAAACAAACACGTACTATGATAATGATATTTTAATATATCCTGTGCGTTATAAAGATTTACGCCTTCCTTACAAAAATGAAGTTATAGGCTTAGAATTTCCTAATTACCGTGTAGCGGTAGATATAGCCTATGTAAAAAAGGAAGAAGCCGTGAATTTTTTCATAGGCTCCAATGCGCTTTTGGCTGTGCATGACAAGAAGTTAGACGTTGTGCGTATTTTTAATAGGCATGTATGGAAAGATCCGTCTCTTTTTGTTTTGCAAGATGGCGTTCTTGTAGATATTGGCACAAAAACCACATGGGATGTGACCACTGGAAAAGCGCTGGAGGGCAATATGAAAGATGCCAGTATGCAGCAGCATTTTGGTGTGTATAGTATGTGGTTTAATTGGTATAATTTAAATCCCGAGACAAACCTTATTCCTGGGCCGGGGCTTGTGCCTAAAGATGTTTTACACTTGGATAGTTTGTCGAAGTAATGTGATTTTTATGATGGTTTGATTAGTTTTCTTCTTGAGGGGGGAAGGGACACTTTTGCTTGCGCCAAAAAGTTGCCCTTCCCCCCTCAAACTCCCCCCATCCCCGCAAAACGCGCTTATTTTCTCTGGTATAACACGAAAATCACTTTACGTTAATGTGTTCTAATTTAACGTTAATTAGTCGTCACTGAAATGGTATTTTTTTGTACTGAAGGTAATTGGCGCGTTTTGAAGAGGGGCTGGGAGAAATTTTTTAGCGCAAGTTTCCCTCAGAAGAAAAATTAATTCGTTATATGCCTATATGTGCACATGTTTATTTTTCTGAAAAAACTTGACAATTGTTTGCTATGGGGTAGATTTGTCTACGCATTTTTTAAATTGGAGATAAGTATATGTTTTATCATATTATTAATAAAAAAATAATGAAAGTCACTATCATTATGTTACTGGGCTTCACCTTGTTGGCATGCTCTGATCAAAAAAATGACAGTACAACTCTTACCCTAGGATGCAGCAATTTTTCTGACTCATTAGATCCCAGTGCTTCGCCAAATTCTGCTTGGGGGACATCGCGTTATGGCATTGGCGAAACATTGTACAGATTTGATGACGCCATGAATGCACAACCGCATCTTTCAGATTCGTATACCGTGGATGCTACAAAAAAAATATGGACTTTTCATATAAGAGATGGGCTAAAGTTTTCTCATGGTAAAGAGGTAAAAGCTTCTTCTGTAGTGAAGGCTTTTGAGTATTTATATAAACAAGAAGCGGAAGCTAAAGGTACTAATAAACCCAGCCAATTTATGGAATATGAAAGCATCAGCGCCGATGATGCCACCAATACCGTGACCATAAAAACTAAGAAGCCTTATGTTGATTTAAGAAAAGTGCTTTCTCATGTGAACTTTATTATCTTAGATGTAGATTCAGATTTGGCAACAGCCCCCATAGGTACTGGACCGTACAAAGTGGTGAAAAATGATATTGGTATCTCTTTATCCTTGGTTAAAAATGAAAGCTATTGGAAAGGAGCAGTGCCTTTTGAAAAGCTACATGTGATTTATATGGAAGATAGCACCACAAAATCTCTTGCCTTGCAAGCTGGCGATATTGATATGGTTGATAGTATTACCACTGCTCACGATTTAGATACGTTGAGAAAATCGCCGGATTTCACGGTGTCAGAAACCCTAAGCACAAGAGCTGCTTTTTCTTATATAAATCATGCTGGTGTGTTAAGTAATGCAACTTTGCGTCAAGCTGTTTTGCTTGCCATTGATGATGAGACCATTTGCGAAGTGACCGTGGGGGGCGTATATACTAGCGGTTATGCTGTACTACCTTCAACTTTGGACTATGGTTATAAAAATCTCGTAGATACAACGCCTTATAATATACAGCTTGCCAAGAAAAAACTAGATGATGCTGGTATTGTAGATACAAATGGTGATGGCATTCGCGAACTTGATGGCAAAAATATTTCTCTCGATTATATAGGGTATGTTATGAAAAGTTTAGATGTGGTGGCAGAAGCAGTGAGCGCTAATCTTGCAAAGATTGGTATTGGTGTAAAGCTAAAAGTGCTTGATTCTGATACTCACTGGAATATGGTGGTAAATAAAGAATTTGACTTGGCCATATGTTCTTGGCTTACGGTACCTGTGGGAGACCCTGTAGGTTTTATGCGCAATTGGTATTCCAAAAGTGATGTCAATTATAGCAATTATAAAAGTGAAAGCTATGATGCTGTTTATGAAGAGCTTCTTGTGGCATTAGACCCTGCAATTCAAAAAGGGCTCATTGAAAAATTGCAGCAAATACTCATTAATGATTATGCTGTTATGGTTAATGGATACTATGAAAGCAATCTTTCCAGTTCTAAAAAAA
>CAZBDD010000286.1:0-2780 GCA_964490475.1 uncultured Desulfovibrionaceae bacterium | reverse complement strand
AATGCTTAGTGGTGGCAGGAGATACTGGCCCCATTAAAGAAGTGATTTCTCACGGGAACAATGGATTTTTATATAATCAAAATGATGGTAATGCTTTGGCAGAAATGATTACAGAACTTTTAAATCGTAAGTCCCTCATGGGTGATATCAGAAAAAACGCACGTAAAACCATTATGCAAAACTATAATGTGCATAAACAAAGCCCCAAAACTGTTAACGCCATCTTAAAAAATTATGCCGCGTGGAAAGATGCACAACCAGTACCACAATTATGAGTTATACATTTTTTGCAGATTTTTCTTTGAAAAGATTTTTTTCTTTACCTCAACGTACCTTTACATGTACGCTATTAACGCTTTTGTGCTTTGGTCTAAGCTGCCTATCTTACGGAGAAAGTTCACTCTTTGCACCTCAGGCCCATGCAGCTTCCACTAAGCTTTTCGGTTCCATTGAATTTAAAGGTTCTATGAAAGGCTTAACGCAATGGCTCAATGTACAAAAAAGGCATTATAAAAATAATATCCTTAAATCTGGATCTAAATTAAACAGTGGCATGACTTGGGATGCACTAAAGAAAAAAGTTGAAGGTAAAGATCCGCTTACTCAAATTAAAATAGTAAATAGCTTTTGGAACCAATGGCCCTACAAACAAGATCCAAGGGCCTATAAATCGCCAGACTACTGGGCAACTCCAGCTGAATTTAAAAAAATCTCTGGCGATTGTGAAGATTATGCCATAGCTAAATACTTTACATTACGAAGTTTTGGTTTCCCTATGGAAAAAATGCGTATCGTTGTCGTTAAAGATACCATCTTAAGACTTGCCCATGCAATACTTGCAGTATATATTGACGGAGACGTCTACATTCTTGATAATCTATCAAGGAACGTTCTTTCTCATGGCAGAATACGCAACTATGTGCCTCAGTATTCAGTCAATGAAAAAAATAGATGGATGCATGTAATGCCCAAAAAAAAATGACGGAGAGACATAATGTACAATGAAAATCAAAATATGCTAACTGCAAATCCTCAAAGTGGTTCAAAACGCTCGCGTTTAGTGATTTTTGCTGGCGTTGTCTTGGCTTTTTGCGGTATTACTGCTTTACTGTGCCACACTTTTTACACTGCGCAAAAAAGAGATATTTTAGTAAGTCAAGAAGAACGCCTCTTGCTCAACGTTTATGGAACCATTGAAAGTATCACTCTTTGGGAAGCAAGTCTTGCCAGTCAAGCAGCCAGAGTGAGTGAGTCTGAACTCTTTCGCCTCTTCGCTCAAGACATTGCTCTTATGAACAACGATGATGCAAAACTACTTAATGATTCTGAAAATGTAGAAAATAAGAGCGAAGACTTTGCTTATCTGGCAGAGCAATTGCCCATGATGCGCAATTTACTCTTAGACTTTACCTCCTATAACGGACTTATGGACGCGCGCATTGCCAATGCAACGGGTAGCACCTTGCTTTCTTCTGCACCGCGCCCCACTCCCATAACTGAGGCACAAGTTGCAGCCATCAAAAATTCCGTAAGTACAAATAAAACTGCCTATGCTCCCGTGCGCAATTCCACTGCAGGCATGATTTTAGACTATGCAGCCCCCATTATGGCTGAGCAGCAAGAAGTCGGGGCTAAGCCTACTGCCGCATTTCTTATCACCACAAACGTAACAGGAAGTTTGGCTAATTTCTTAAATCGTACATCAGGTCAAAGCCAAGAGTTACGTAGCAATATCTTACAATATACCGGTAAACACTGGGAAGTGTTGCGTTCTGACTCAAGCTCTGCCTTATCAGATGAATTCAACATAGCAGCCGATGCTAAAAAACTTCCTTTTGAACGCCGCCCCTCTGTGACAGGCAATGGCTATGTGTATTCCATGGGTGAACGTGTAAAAAACTTGCACTGGATTGTCATACAAGAAATTGCTGCACCTCTCGTGGATGCACAACTAAATCGTGCTTTTAATCTTGTTTATGGCGCAGGAATTTTTCTTTGCTTAAGCGTACTCCTTATGTTTGCCTTAGTATGGTGGATTATGATTGGCAAAGAGCAACGCACTGTTGCCGAACAATTTAGAAAACTTTATCAAGTTATCCGCAAGCAAAAAGGTCTTCTTGACAGCATTAACGTTTCTTTAGACGTAGGCCTCATTATGGCTGATGTAAGCGGTAAATTACACTTAGCTAACCGTGCTTTTGCAGAAATTCTCGATACAAAAGAAGAAGAATTGCAAGATCAAAACTTACATAATCTTATTCATGAAAAGGCAGCTTTTCAAGTTCAAGAGGCTATTTCGTGGGTTTCTCGTAATAATGCATCAAAGACTATAGAATTAGTACTAAATATTAAAAACGAAGAGCGTCTTTTCCGCGCCACACTCTTTCCCTTTGTAGAAGGCGAAGACGACATTGCCGCAGCTGTTATAACCATGCAAGATATTACTGAATTTAGACGTAATAGCGAAAAACGTAATAAGCAACAAATGAGCACTATTGAAGCTCTAGTTGGTACCATTGAAAGGGTAGACCCATACCTTGCAGGACACTCTGCCCTTATGCGCCGACTTGTGGAACTCCTTGCTGATGAAATGGCACTAGAAGGAAGAGATAAGGACACCTTAACCACCGCAGCTGTTCTCTCGCAAATTGGTAGAATATTTGTGCCCAGAGATTTATTAGCAAAAACAGAAAAACTTACTCCAGAAGAACAAGCTGAATTGGGTAGAATTCCTGAATATGCCTTTAATATTTTAAGTACCATTGATTTTGGCATACCAG
>CAZBDD010000285.1:0-2865 GCA_964490475.1 uncultured Desulfovibrionaceae bacterium | reverse complement strand
GGCAACCCGAATATGCAAAAGCTATATGATGCAGGTTATGTATTTGCCGATGCCAAGGGGCACATTTTTCAATTACAAATGATAGATGCACAGCCCAAGGCTGCCCGTGTAAAAGGAAGTATTTCGGAAAAAATCCGCTACATTATTGTAAAAGAAGAGCGTCGCAGAGATTTTTTTGCTTATGTAATTACCGATACCAATATCTATGCCGTACAACATAGACCCTTACGTCTTGTTACCTTACCTTTACAAAACTATTCCTTAACAGAAGGGTATTTTTATATGTGGTTAGACCCTTTACAAAAAACCTTTGTGCAAAGCTTTGCCAATCAAAAAGAACAAGGCCTCACTGGCAGAGCTTTTACCCCAGACCTTACACTTGTACGCGAACATACTTTACCCATGCTTAAAAATGACGTAGAAAACTTGCATTTTTACACAAATATAGCCTCAGCACTTTTTCCATGGCGTATCATATTGCGTAATCCTAAAAGTAGCTACTATACCTTTGATATGCAATGGGCACAAAATATTTCTTTGGCAGTTATAGTAAATATGCTCTGCATGGCACTTTTATTTTTTGCTTTGCGCGGCAAACAAAAAAATATTTTTGACTTCATCTTTGTAGGTTTTTTTGGCATCACAGCCTTACTGATTCTAGGTGTAGAAAGAGGCTCTACTCTTTTTGAATACATGCAAAGACATTATCAAAAAAATTAAACCTCTCTTTTTTCAGCATAAAAAGAAATATTTAGGGAACACAGGTGAAAAACCTCGTGTTCCCTTTCTTTAAAACCTCTGCGCACTTCATTTATGTCGTTAGTCCATTGACTTTTACCGAATAAGAAATAGCCCACATTTTTTACATTTCAGCATGCTGATTTTTTGAGCATTTTAACTCTTCCATTCTTTTACGAACGGCTTCTTTTTCACCTTTTACATTCGCAAGCTCTGAGGCTTCAATTCCATCTCCATTACCATATCCAAGCCAAAATGCTTGCACTTCAGATGTTTTATATCTTTGATTTTGTGCTGTTACCAATTGCCCTTCTCGCCTATTTAAAGAAGAAAGTTCTGTCGCTAATTCTTCACAAGTATAACTTTTAAACTTGACCGGTGATACATAAGAACCTGTTATTTGCTCTGGTTTAGTTGGCATTGCAGCACAACCTAGCAAAAAAATAGATAACACGAAAAGAGTTAAGTTTTTTTTCACAACAGTCTCACTTTGTTAAAAAATGTTTTAAATTGAAAATCTACATTGCCTTTTATTATAACTATAACAAATTGAAAGACATTCTTAGAGTGCTAATAAAATCAAGTTAATAGCATAAAAATGTACTTATTTTTACTTTGTAGCATGGAAAGCAATTTAAGGGAAGTCATATTTAAATTGACCGAGCTTTGCCTGTGTCAAACAACGTTTTCCTTGGAAAACTCACAAAATCTTTTTATTTAGAGACAGCCCCTAGACTTTCTATAATTCTTACTGTAAATATAATTGAAAAAACATTGTATTTAAGCTCTGTAAAACATTGCTATTTTTCTAAAATTGTAAAGCCTATTTTTTACCACACTGATAAATGTAAAGGGGAAAATGCTCTATGCGTATGCTCAATCTTGGCTGCGGTGCCACCTTTCATGAAGATTGGGTCAATGTGGACTTTACCGATCACGATGGAAAAGTGCTGGCCTATGACTTACGCCTTGGTATTCCCTTTGGTGACGATAGTTTTGATGTGGTTTACCATTCCCATGTGTTGGAGCACATGCCTAAAGCTTGGGGTGAGTTTTTTTTAAGCGAATGCCATCGCGTGCTGCGCCCCGGTGGGCTTTTACGGGTGGTATTGCCTGACTTAGAAAATATTACTCGTGCTTATCTGGACACGGTTGACGCAGTCCGTCGCGGCGAAGAGGGGGCGGAGGCTCGCCATCAATGGATGGTGATTGAGCTTATAGATCAGCTTACGCGCAATAATAGTGGTGGGGAAATGCTCAATTGGTGGAAACAATCCTCCGTACCGCAAGAAGATTTTATTATACAGCGCCTTGGTAAGGAGGCGAAGCTTGGTATTGCACGTGTTAAGGGACAGACGCCCGATAGCCCCAAAACGGCTTTGCCACCCGTGGATACAAGTTTTCTTTTGAGCGGTGAAGCGCATAAATGGATGTATGATGCTGTATCTTTGCGAGCTTTGTTGCACAAGAATGGTTTTGAAGACATACAGCAAGTGGCTCATAATGAGAGTGCCCTACCTGACATAACACGCTATGGCCTTGATAGTCAGGATGATGGAGGTGTGCGTAAGCCAGACTCTTTTTTTATGGAGGCTAAGAAACCTCAAGTAGCAGAAGAAAAGCCTCTGCGCGTGACTATATTTTCCACCTCCGATGGTGGAGGGGCGGCCATTGCTGCTCTACGTCTTAATGAAGCACTTGGCAACGTGGGTGTGCAAAGTCATTTGTATGTGGCGCAACAGCAATCTTTTCAAAATAAAGTTCATGTTATCCCATCAAAGCTCACGCCAATGGGCGGGGGGGTGGTCATAAATGGCCATCAAGCGGAAAAATCTGTTCGTAAAGAATTACAAATTTATAGACAAAAACTTCATCAAATAATGCAGCTTTATCCCCAGCGCCCACAAGGTTCGGAATATTTTTCCATGCCTGGGCAATGTGTGCCTTTGGAACATGTGCCCTTTCTGGAAGATACAGATATTATCAACTTTCATTGGGTGGCAGGCATGCTTGATCCTTCACTTTGCCATGCGTATTTACGTGGAAAGAAAATTGTTTGGACTTTGCACGACATGAATGCCTTTACGGGAGGTTGCCACTACAGCAATGGCTGCCGTAAGTTTGAAA
>CAZBDD010000284.1:0-2901 GCA_964490475.1 uncultured Desulfovibrionaceae bacterium | reverse complement strand
AAGGAAAACACTGGGTGAATGCTGAGATAGAAGAATTTCAAAAAATGGGCAGAGGGCATCGTATTATTCCACTCATTGTTGGGGGTGACCCTGAAAGTGATGATCCTGCCGAACAATGTTATCCTCCTGCATTGCGCAATCTAAAATATAAGCCCTTAGGCATTTCCATACACGGTAATGCAAGTCCTACATCTAAGCTTCGCTCTGTGCTACGCGCTTTTAATCTTGATACTGCTGCCAATGATGCCTTGCTTAAGGTTGTAGCTGTCCTGCTTGAGGTGCAATATGAGCATTTGAAACGCCGCCATACTTTGCGCGTGCGTAAGCAGATGCTACAGATGGCAAGTGTAGCGCTTTTTTTTGCCGGCCTTGGGGCATGGTATTATGATGCAAATTATCGTGAAAAAATTTACTATTATACAGACTATGTTGAAAGATATGGTGTTCCTGAAGGTATTTTCCCCCTTAATGAAGAACAAAGAAAAGAGCGAGAAGGGCATTATAAGCTTGTATATGTGGGGAATAAACTGACAGAATTATATTTTATTAATTCAGCCGGAAAATTATGGGAACACAGTTTCTTCCTTGAAGATAGACCTAGCAAAGCTTTGTTCAGCGATTATGATGAGCACTCACGTCCCATGGGGGTACAGTATTTTAATGTTGCTGGTGATGAAACCCTGTATCAAGTTTGGTCGCAAGATAGAAAGTCGGTAGATTTTAAATTTTCTAAAAAAATGGATAGTGTATCCCCCACTACTATGGCGGCCAATATGTTGGGTGCTTCTGTAACTGGAGAAATCGAAGTGGATAGTATTGATAAGAAAAAAAGCGATATAATACGATTCCTTTACGATTATGACGACGAAGGCTTTGCTACAAGAGTGCGATTTATGGCATCCACGTGGCCAGATGATTATACCAGTGACGCTAATGGGGTTTATGGATTCCTTTTCGAAAGAAATGCTCATGGGGCTATAGTTAAGAAAACTTTTATTGATATGCTTGGGAAACCAAAGGTCGCAAAAGACGGCATACAAAGTATTGCTTTTACATATGATCAGGATGGTTTAACAAAAAGTGTCAGTTTTTTAGATAAAGAACAAAAATTAATTATTCAAAAAGCGGGTTATGCAAAGCTTTTGTTGGATTACAATGCTCAGGGAAATGTTCATGAAATACGGTTTTTGAACAGTGCTGGCATGCTCATGCCTTACTTGGGTGGAATTGCCATTATACAACAATCCTTTGATGAAAATGGGTATCTTGTTCAAAGAAAGTACCTTGGTTTAGATGAAAAACCAACTTTTACATCGGACTATTATACCAGTGAAAAAATGGAATACGATGAACAGGGTAATGTGATTAAAATTAAATATTTAGGTATAGATGGTGAGCCCATATTTACTAAGGCGGATTTTGCTATAAAAACGAAAAAATATGATACTAAAGGGAATAAAATAGAAGAAGCCTTCTTGGGGGCTCAAGGGCAGCACGTTTTTGTAGCACAAGGGTATTCGCGCCGTACTTTTAACTATAATGAAAAAGGTAAGATTATTGAAGAAATGTATTATGGCATAGAAGGCGAGCCAATTTTAAATGTAGATGGTTATACTAAGGAAAGACGCAGTTATGATGCGCGTGGAAACTTTATAGAATCAAACTATTATGGCAAAGAAGATGAGCTTATTCTTCATAAAAATGGCTATGCTAAAATAACTGTAAAGTACGATGCTAGAGGGAATCCCACAGAACTTGCCACTTGGGGATTGCAGGGCGAGGCTATCGCTATGGACAAAGGCAATGTGGTTAAGCTGACGCGAAAATACGATGATAATGGAAATATTCTTGAGCAAACTAATTGGGGGACGCAGGGAACACCTGTTTTAGATTCCGAAGGTACAGCAAAGCGTGTGAATGTCTTTAATGATCATGGCAAAATTAGCAAGGTATCATTTTGGGGGGTGCAGGGTGAGCCAGTATTACACAAAGATAATTATGCTTCTTATGCCATAGATTACAGCGAAAATGGGAATGTTGTAAAAGTAGCTTATAAAGGGCTTAAAGGCGAACCCATTCTACATAGAAGAGGGTATTCCAGCATATTTACTGATTATGATGCGCAAGAAAACGTTATAGCCATTCGCTACGTGGGGGTTGATGGTAAACCTATCTTGGCTGGAGGTGGTTTTGCTCAAAATAAATTTAGGTATGATATATGGGGAAATGTCATAGAAGAGTCATTTTGGGGGGTACAGGGTGAACCCGTTTTAGGATTAGGTGGCTATGCCAAGTTAACCCGACATTTTGACGAATATAAAAACCCTGTAGAAGAGCAACTTTGGGGTGCAGACGGAAAACCCATTAACAATGATGCAGGCTTTTCAAAAATACTAGTAAAATATGATGAAAATAACCAACGCATAGAAGAAGCATATTATGACGCCAATAATAATCTTGTTCTTGTAACAGAAGGTTTTGCAAAATATGCATTGAAATACGACGATTTTGGTAACAAGATAGAACGTCGCTGGTTGGGCTTAGAGGGGGAACTTGTTTTCAACACAGAGCAATATGCCATGATGAAAAGCGAATATAATGCTCAAGGCAATGAGAGTAAAACCTCTTACCATGGACAGCGCGAAGAGCTTATCTTAAATGGAGAAGGCTATGCTATTTCGCGTAAAGAATATGATGAACGCCGCAATATAATCAAAGAATCTTTTTTTGATATTCATGATAAACCTGTCATGACTAGTTTAGGTGTTGCAAGCTATGCCGTTGAATATGACTTTTTGCGAAAAGTAACTAAAGTGATGAAATATGATGCTGAAGGAAATATTATTCCTTAAGAGCTGTTGCTTAATTGTTTTATGAGGGGGGAAAGGGCACTTTTGCTAG
>CAZBDD010000283.1:0-2905 GCA_964490475.1 uncultured Desulfovibrionaceae bacterium | reverse complement strand
GTTAAGGATGTGCCGGAGTTAACAGAGGCCTCAAGCTCCGTAGCAATATCATCAAGAGCGCATGCAACGGCGGCATTTAGAGTAATGTTTACAGGAGCAACGGATTGTGATGAGCCTACAGCACGAAACTCAAATTTATTACCGGTAAAGGCAAAAGGACTTGTACGGTTGCGATCTGAGTAATCTTTGGGCAATGGAGGCAGAACATCAACACCAATTTCCATAAAAGGACTCATCCCTTCATTTTGTGTTTTGCCGGTGATAAGCGTTTCTAAAACGTTGGTAAGTTGTTCGCCAAGAAATACAGAAATAATAGCCGGTGGTGCCTCATTGGCTCCAAGTCTATGGTCATTACCAGCCCCCACAGTGCCAAGGCGTAATGCCATGCTATGTTTATGTACAGCTCTTAAAGTTGCTGCAAGAAAAACTAAAAATTGTGCATTGTTAAGCGGTGTTTCGCCTGGGTTGAGGAGGTTTTCACCGTCGGAATCAACCAATGACCAGTTGTTGTGCTTGCCGCTACCATTGACACCGGCAAAAGGCTTTTCATGCAAAAGGCACACAAAACCATGCTCTGCTGCTGTATGACGTAAAATATTCATGGTGAGCATATTGTGATCAGTGGCAATATTGCATTCTTCGTATAAGGGAGCTAGCTCAAACTGACCTGGAGCTACTTCATTATGGCGAGTTTTTGCAGGAATACCGAGGGCAAAGAGCCTTTTTTCTACGTCATGCATAAAAGCCATAACACGAGCCGGAATTTCACCAAAGTAGTGATCTTCCATTTCCTGCCCCTTGGGTGCGGGCGCGCCTTGAAGAGTACGGCCAGTGAGTAGTAAATCAGGGCGCAATGCTGCAAGGCGACTATCTACCAAGAAATATTCTTGTTCTGCACCAACCATGGGACGAACATAGGTTGCTTTATCTTTACCAAAAAGATGTAAAATACGCAAAGCTTGACGAGAAATAGCAGAGATTGAGCGCAAAAGCGGTGTTTTACGGTCAAGAGCTTCACCGGAATAAGAATAAAACATGGAAGGAATGTGCAATGTGTGTCCAAGCTTTCCTGGGAGTAGAAAAGCTGGTGCGGTAGGATCCCATGCTGTATATCCCCGTGCTTCAAATGTTGAACGAATACCGCCAGAGGGGAAGGAAGATGCGTCAGGTTCACCGTTAATAAGCATTTTTCCGGAAAATTCGTTCAGCAAATGTCCGTCAGAGGAGAGAGTTAAAAAGGCATCGTGTTTTTCCGCCGTATATCCAGTCATGGGGTGGAACCAATGGGTATAATGTGTTGCTCCACGCTCAAGAGCCCAATCTTTCATGGAAGAAGCGACTACATTTGCAATTTCAGCTGGCAATCTGGCTCCTTCACGAATAGTGAGCTCAAGTTGCTTAAATACGTCACGAGGTAAGCGCTCACGCATAACGTGAATGGTGAAAACATCTTTTGCAAAATGGCGACTCATTTCTACATTGGCTGTTAAATGCCCTTCCGCAGGGTCAATGTCACAAGGGCTAGCGTTAAAAGCTTCCATAACGGCAAGGCGGCGTGCTGTTGTCATTTTAAGACTCCTTAAATAATACACTTATTTTATTTAAATCTCTCTAAATCTCTGGCTGTGCAGGCATATGAGAGCGTTTGTATAGTTTGACAATAAGCATAAGCTGTGCCAAAAGCAGAAAAATGTATACTGTGTGCTTTTAATGTTTTGAAATAAAAGAGAATATTTTTTTCAATAAGAATGCTTATTCATAAATTATATAGTATGACCAAATATGTAGAGCCTGATGGTATGTATTTTCTACAAAAAAGTAGAAAAAAATAAGACAGCGAGTAATTTTACCATCAGCTATTTTGGAGTTTAGAAAATTTTCTGAGAATTTATTTTTATTTTTTAGGTTGTTATGCAAAAAATACTTTTTTGTAGAAAATGTTTTCATTGCTTACAGTAGAAACAAGAGAAAAAATACAATTTTGCAATTTTGTACTTTAAGAATTACGAAAAAGTTGCGGGATTGAGTTGTGTAATAGTTTGATATATTAGAATAAGTGAAGTAAAATTTAGCTTTGGCACGTTCTATGCTTTAGGAGAAATTAATACGTCTTTGCATTAGCGACAAGGATGTGAATGTATTTATCCTTAGGAGGAAAGAAAAATGAACGCGGCTGATACAGCTTTTATTATGATTTGTAGTGCCCTTGTAATGTTAATGACCCCGGGCGTAGCCTTATTCTATGGTGGTCTTGTGCGCTCTCGCAATGTACTTTCTACTTGTATGCATAGTTTTGCTCTTATGGGGGTTATTCCTATACTATGGTTTGTGCTTGGTTATTCGTTGGCATTTGGTGGTGATGTTGGCGGCTTCATAGGTGATTTTTCGCATGTAATGCTTAAAGGTGTGGGGCTTGAAGCTGGGCCAGTTGACAATATTCCGCACATGCTCTTCATGCTTTTTCAATGCATGTTTGCTGTTTTAACCATAGCTTTAATTTCAGGCTCTTATGCTGAGAGAATGCGCTTTTCAGCTATGATGCTCTTTTCGTGCTTATGGCTCATCTTTGTATACTCGCCCATGGCGCACTGGGTATGGGGAGGCGGCTGGATGGCAAAGATGGGCGCTGTGGACTTTGCTGGCGGTGCTGTTGTGCATATGGCTTCAGCTGCTGCAGGTCTTGCTACAGCACATGAACTTGGTGCGCGTATGGGCATGGGACGTCAAACATTTACCCCTCATAATTTACCTTTAACTCTACTTGGTTGCGCACTTATTTGGTTTGGTTGGTTTGGCTTTAATGCAGGCAGTGCCCTTGCGGCCAATGGTCTTGCTGTACATGCCTTTGGCACAACTGAAATGGCTGCTGCTGCCGGTATTGTTGGTTGGTTGATATGTGAATGGT
>CAZBDD010000282.1:0-2907 GCA_964490475.1 uncultured Desulfovibrionaceae bacterium | reverse complement strand
CATGCTTCGTATTTTGGGTTAGCACCTTTTACCACATCAAAATATTCTTTTTGTAAATGCAGTGTTACTTCACCAGCTTTTCCACTGCCAATAACTCTTTTATCCACAGCACGGATGGGAGTTAATTCAGCGGCAGTGCCGGTAAAGAAAGCTTCGTCAGCAACGTAGAGCTCATCGCGAGTAAATTGCTGCTCCACCACGGTATAGCCAAGATCTCTGGCTAATATCATAATACTTTCGCGGGTAATACCGCCGAGAATGGATGTGGGAGGTGTAGTTTTAATAACGTTATTACGCACTATGAAAATGTTTTCGCCTGTAGCTTCAGATACAAAACCATTGGTGTCTAACATAAGGGCTTCGTGATAACCGTCTGCCATGGCTTCCATTTTGGCAAGTACAGAGTTGACATAATTGCCCGAAGTTTTAGCCTTGGTCATCATAGCATTTACATGATGACGGGTAAAAGTAGATGTTTTAATATCAATACCATTGGCTAAAGCGTCTGCTCCAAGGTACGCACCCCAAGGCCAAACGGCAATTATGGTTTGAATGGGATTGTTTTGTGGATGTATGCCTAAAACACCGTAGCCCACAAAACTTAAAGGGCGAATATACCCTTCTGCGAGTTTATTTATTT
Organism: uncultured Desulfovibrionaceae bacterium; assembly: GCA_964490475.1. Lineage (GTDB taxonomy): Bacteria > Desulfobacterota > Desulfovibrionia > Desulfovibrionales > Desulfovibrionaceae > CAYJAD01. The sequence goes on along the minus strand of CAZBDD010000282.1, from coordinate 2,267 downwards.
TTACAGTTTCGAGAATAGCATTATATATACTTTCTTGGCTATGAGGAATTTGTAAGCCTAAAATTTTCATGGAGTTAAAAAAACGCTCAACATGCTCTTGTAGACGGAAAATAGATGATGTACCATCAGCACAGCTATAGGTGCGAATACCTTCAAATACCCCAGTGCCATAGTGTAAACAATGTGTAAGCACATGAACATTGGCATCAGCCCAGGGAACCATTTTGCCATCAAACCAAATAAATTCTGTTGGTTGCATGAAAATACCTCTTAGTTAAAACCGTTTCATAACAAATCGTATACTATGCATACAAACCGCCTTTTTAAGCTATTCCGGTTATAAAGGCAATGGATTTTTCTATGGCCTCATAAGCCCTTGTCAACTTCACTTCTCGAAGTTATATGTAAAAGAGCGGAAAAGTTTTTATATAATAAACAAGAAATTTAAGGAAATATATGTATCTAGGAATAGATGTAGGCGGAACTCATACCGATGCTGTGCTTTATCATAAGGGGCATGTGCATGCTGTTGCTAAGGTTAAAACGCAAGCCCAAGCTTTGCCTACATCCATAAAAAATGTGTTGCAAGCATTACAAAAAGAAGCACAGCCAAAACATTGGCAAAATATAGCGCGTGTAACCCTTGGCACCACCCTTGGACTCAATGCGCTGGTGCAAAATAGCCTTGAGCCCGTGGGACTTTTTTTAACAGCAGGGCCAGGCATGGATCCTTTACGCTTTGTAGAAGGCTTAGGGGACTTTGTGCATAGAGTTCCCGGAGGGCTTGACCATAGGGGGCAAGAAGTCACCCCTCTTCAGGTGGAAAATATAGCCCCTATAGCTAAGGCTTGGGTGCAGGCAGGCGTGCGTCACTTTGCCGTGGCAGGAAAGTTTTCGGTGCATAACCCCATGCATGAGCAAGCCATTGCCACAGAATTATGTAAGGTACATGGCATCGAAGCGCATGCTATCACGTTAAGTCATACGCTTTCCGGCGCCCTTAATTTTCCAAGGCGTATGTCAGCAGCCTATGCTAATGCTGCTATACAAAAAATACAAAGAAACTTTTTGCATGCAGTGCAACAAACTGTAGCAGAATTTTCTTTAACAGCTCCCATATATCTATTAAAAGCAGATGGCGGCGCCCTTGCTTGGGACTATGTGTACGCACATCCATTATATTCGGTACTTTCTGGCCCTGCTGCCAGTGTTATGGGAGGTATGGTATTACAAAAACAGTATGAACAGGAAAAACAGGACGCAATATTGCTAGATATTGGTGGCACTACCACAGATATAGCGGTATATGTACAAGGTATTCCCGTATTAGACAGAGAGGGAATGCGCTTGCCCATACAAGGGCATGTGCGTACGACCCCCTTACGTTCGCTTGCTACACATTCTCTTGGCCTTGGGGGGGATTCGCTTATTACATTGCAGCAAAATGTAGAGTCATTGCATATAGGACCGCAACGCTTGGGAGATGCCGCAGCCTTTGGCGGTACGCAAGCCACTTTTTTAGATGCGCTGAATGTGTGTGCTTTGCAAGAAGGCTTAGAAGAGTTAGTGGCAGGAGATGGTTGTGCTTCGCAAAAGGCATTGGAAAATCTTGTAAGTACTACAAAATATTCAGCACAACATATGGCGCATATGGTGGTGGAAAAAGCTTGTGCCATGGTGCTTGAAGGTTTGCAAAAGCTGCTTCTAAACTTGGCTGGGCAACCTGTATATACCTTGGCGGAATTGTTAGAAGAATATACCATAAAGCCAGATACTGTCATTATGGTAGGCGCCCCTGCCAAACTTTTTTCCACATGGCTTGGGCCCTATTTACAGGCCAAGGCTGGCATGGTTTGGCATGTACCGCCATATAGCCCTCTTGCCAACGCTTTGGGCGCAGCCGCAACCTTACCCACAGCCCAATTAGAATTTTTTGCCGATACCTTGCAAGGGGTATGGCATATACCCACATTGCATTTGCAAGGAAAGCTAGATAAAACATTCACTTTAGACAAAGGCATAGCTTTGGCAACACAAGCCTTACGAGAACATTTTCCCAGAACTTCACAAGGAGAAAAAGCCCAAGAGCAAGCCATAGATGTGATAAATGCACAAAGTTTTGCCACACTAGATGCTCATGGGCGTGGGGGTAGGGATGTGCGGGTAGGGTGTCAGTGGCGTCCTGGCATTACCTAGCTTGTAGCGTGTTGAAAATGGGCAGTCTGCGGCGTCAGTTAGCTATTTTTAGTCAGGTCATGGGGGAAAGA
>CAZBDD010000281.1:0-2908 GCA_964490475.1 uncultured Desulfovibrionaceae bacterium | reverse complement strand
GGTACTGATTATCCTACCCCAGACGGTACATGTATACGTGACTATATTCATGTATGTGATTTGGCCGAGGCGCATAAACTTGCTTTAGAGCGACTATGGGCCGGAGAAAAAAGTACAGCGTATAACCTTGGTAATGGGCAGGGGTATTCGGTGCGAGAAATCATAAGCACAGCAGAAGAGGTAAGCGGAAGGCCTATTCATGTGATAGAGGCTTCACGTCGTGCTGGCGATCCTCCAGCTTTGGTGGGTAATGCTCAAAAAGCACGTGAGGAATTGGGCTGGAAACCTAAATTTGAAAGCTTAAACGCCATTTTACGCACTGCTTGGCAGTGGGAAGAAAAGCGAAAGACCTTATTTGGAGCATAGCCGTTTATTGAAATTAAAGGGGTCTGCATAATTACAAATGCGTGGATTGCCGCGTCGCTTTACTCCTCGCAATGACTTGGAATTATAGCAAAAGTCATTGCGAGCGAAGCGAAGCAACCCATGTATTTTAATATTTTTCTGGATTATGCAGAGGTCTCTAGTTGCATATGCTTGCGCAAACAGGCAACAACAGTCTTAGCTGCAAATCTTTGCACCGATTGATGCGCTCTTTGTCCCATAGTACTAATATATGTCGGATGAAGTAAGAATTGCTCTAGTGCATGGGCTAATGCTTCTGGATTTTTTGGCGGCACATGAAAGCCATTGATCCCATGTTCGACTACATCTTTACAACCGGGTACTGCTGTCACCACGGCGGCGCGTCCCATACTCATACCCTCCAAGATGGCGCAGGGCATGCCTTCCCGCCAAGAAGGAAGTACCATGATGCTGGCTTTGGCAATGGCAGGGCGCACATCTTCCAAGAAACCTAGGTACTCTATATTTCCTTTTTTATGCCATGCTTGTACTGTGCTTAAGGGCAAAGCACCGCCCCCCTGTTCACAAGAGCCTAACAGCTGAAAACGCGCCGAAGGATAGCGGGAACGTAAAAGTGTTGCTGCATGTACAAAGTCCTCAATGCCTTTGGCTTTGAGCAGGCGTGCCATAAGTAAAAAAGTGGGCTGCTGCGGATAGCTTTTTTCCAAAGCAAAATACTCTGTATCAACACCAGTACTGGGAATGAGTGTACAGCGGTCTTGATGTTTGGCTGAAATGATGCGCGCTTGCAAAAAGGAATGTATGTCTTGTGTATTTAAAAAGAAAATATTCTTTGCTCGTGGCAATGCAAAAGTATACAGCTTAGTGGCAAATTTTCGGCGCAAAAAAGCTGTGTTTTCTTCTTCAAAGCAATAGCCAAGGCCTGTAATACAGGCAAAGAATGGAGCAGGAACTTCTTTACCTAAAAGGCGAAGAGCAAGGGCAACATAGATAATAGGCTTGATGGTAGTAGCAAAGATAATATCCGGTTTTTCTTTTTGTAAAAGCTGTTTTAAGGCAAAAAAGCTACACATCTCTTGTAAAGGATGCGTGCCACGCCGTACAAGAGGGTAGGTGCGTACCCACAGGCTTCCCTTAGAATCAGGGAAAGATGCCATTTCCATAAGTTTTTGTATATCATGGGGGCTTGTATCCGAAGAAATTTCAGGCACCACAAGGCAAACGTCATGGCCAGTTTGTAAAAGGCTTTGTAGGAAGGGTCTCCAAAAAAGACGCGTAGAACGAGCTTGATTGCTACAAAAAAAAATCTTCACAAGATACTGATTTTTCTATTTAAAGATTCCTGCATAATTACAAATGCGAGGAGCCTAGCGACGAAGTAATCCATGTATTTCAACATTTTTTTGTATTATTCAGAGGTTTTAAACCAAGAATAAGGGGAGCTTTGCTTCCCTGTTAAATAATTGCTTTTTGTGTTTTTTTTCTGCATAGACCATCTTCTTAATTGAGTTTTATTTTACATTAATGTTCAAAATTTGTTTGAAAAATAATTGTGCAGAACCCTTATTTAGTGCAAATGTATTTTCTGAGGTTGAGGGTTTTTTTATGATTTTTTTCTACGAGGAAATCTTCTTTTTATCCAAAAAATAAAAAGAGTAAAAGTACTGGCTAAGCCTGTGAGAGATGCCACTGAAGCTACAATGAACAAGGTTATTTGCCAGTCTTTCATTATTTCTTGAAAAGAAAAGTCTATACTTAAAAGTACTATTACTGTGAGGGTATGTACTAGCATAGCCGGCCAAACATGACCGGATAATTTGACACCTATATAGCCTAAGAGTACGCAAAAACACGCGCTAGAAAGCATGCGTAAGTTAACAAGCTCATTAACAAGTGCCATACTTACTTGTGGCACATCTTCAAGAGCTGATAAGGCATAATAATGCATGGCTGAATAAAAAATGATACAAAGCATACTGAGAATGCCTATAGGTGACCATATATACCAAAAAATTTTTTGAAAAAAATCTTTTAACATTTGACTTTGCTACTCCTTATGTGCGTCTGGTATTGTGCAAAAAGTCTTGGTAGGTAAGGCGCAAACCCTCTTCAAGGGCTATGCTTGGCTTCCAGCCTAAGGCTTGTATTCGAGATATATCTAATATTTTGCGTGGTGTACCGTCGGGTTTGCTGTTATCAAGGGTAATACTAGCTGTATAGCCAACAACCTTGGCAATTAATTGAGCCAAGGCTAAAATGCTTATATCTTCTCCGCACCCTATATTAATGGGCTCAGCGGCGCTGTATTTTCCCATGAGTAAAAGACATGCCTTGGCAAGATCGTCCACATGCAAAAACTCTCGTTTTGGGGTGCCTGTGCCCCAAATACAAACTTCAGAGCTTTGAGCTTCTTTTGCCAAGTGAAAACGGCCAATAAGTGCAGGAATAACATGTGCATTTTCTGTATGGTAATTGTCGCCGGGGCCATATAAATTGGTGGGCATAACGCTTATGGCATCAAAACCGTATTGCTTGCGATATG
>CAZBDD010000280.1:0-2908 GCA_964490475.1 uncultured Desulfovibrionaceae bacterium | reverse complement strand
CCTTTAATTTGCGTTCACACATCATTCCTCTTGTGGATTTGGCCATGTGGCTTGGTAAAGAGCATATAGCCCAACCCGAAGAACCCAAGACCATTGTGACAGAATTTAATAGCGTCACCACGGCCTTTATGGTTTCAGGGGTGAACCGCATTCACCGTATCTCTTGGGAAGAAGTAGAGGCTCCAAGCCCCTATGTATCAAAGATTTCCAATAATACCGTTATTGGCGTAGTACGCTTAGAAGATCGTATTGTCTTTTTGCTTGACCTTGAAAAAATTGTAGCCAACTTAAACCCAGCCCTTGGCTTGCATGTGGAAGAGCTAGGCGAAGAATGGGATTTAAGCCGCCGCCGCCGTGCTTTAGTAGCAGACGATTCGGCTCTTATTCGCGAAATGCTGCGTGACATGCTAGAAAAGGCCAATTTTGAAGTAACAGTATGCCATCATGGGGCGGAAGCTTGGGATCGCCTTGTGCAGATGAAAAAGCTTTCCATAGAAGAACAACGCCCCCTTACCGATTTTGTGCAAGTTGTGGTTTCTGATATTGAAATGCCCATGATGGACGGCCATAACTTGTGTAAGCAAATCAAAGACGACTCTGTGTTGACAGAATTGCCTGTTATTTTATTCTCCTCCCTTATTACAGAAAAATTACGACATAAGGGCGAATCTGTAGGCGCCGATGATCAAATATCTAAACCTGAAGCAAATTACTTAGCTCGTCGAGCCCTGACTCTTATTTATCAAAACGAAGCAGAAAGAGCCGAAGCCGAAGGTAAATAACCTACACATGTATCAGAAAAAAAAGGAGTTGGCTTTTGCTGGCTCCTTTCTATTTTACTAAAACAAGAAACAATCACTCAGAAAAAGCCTTCTGCCTCTTCTTAACTTTTGATTACTCTATGCTAACTATGCTTCACTTTTTCCGCCACTTGCCAAGGCACCTTAAATAACCTACCCTTTGCCCCTGCCAATGGCATAATTTTATATTGTAGAAGGATACATATATGTCTTCATATATCACACGTGAAAATGCTTGGACCATGGTTCAAGAAAATACCAGCGAAGCTTTTTTATTACAACACGCCTTAGCCACTGAAGCCATTTTAGAAGCCCTTGCCACACATTTACAAGAGGATACAGCCCTATGGGGTATCACTGGCCTTTTGCACGATGTGGACTATGCACAAACGGCACAAACACCAGAAAAGCATGGTCTTGTGGCCTGTGAACTTTTAAAAGATGCCCTGCCGGAACATGCATTATACGCCATTAAAGCCCACAATGGTGAAATGAATGGGCACACACCCCAAAGTTCTTTAGATTTTGCCTTACGTTGCGGTGAAAGCGTGACCGGTCTTGTGGTTACAGCAGCCTTGGTGCGCCCCACAGGCATTACAGGTATGGAGGCTAAAAGCCTAAAGAAAAAAATGAAAGATAAAGCTTTTGCTGCCAGCGTAAGTAGAGAAAATATTAAAGAATGTGATAAAATTGGTCTTGATTTAGATACATTTTTAAAACTTTCCATAGAGGCCATGGCACAAAAGGCAAGCCTTTTGAATTTGCCGAGCTAACAGCTAAGGAGAATTATATGCATACGGATAAAGATTTTTCCACAGATATCATCACCCTTGGCCCCAATAAAATTGAATCAAAACTTCCCTATGGCATGTGGGTTGATGACTGCAAGTTAAAAATTTATGTAGACGACGAATTGTGTAGCAGTTTACGTGAACCTAAGCTCATGGAATTTGAAGCAGCAGGGCCACGCAAAAACCTCTATTTTGATCCTTCACGAGCTAAGTGTGCCATTGTTACTTGCGGCGGCCTATGTCCTGGCATTAATGATGTTATTCGAGCCTTGGTCATGCAGGCACACCATGCCTACAATGTACCCAGTGTGCTGGGCTTTCGCTATGGTCTTGAAGGTTTCATCCCCGATTGTGGGCACAGTGTTGCCGAATTAACCCCAAGAAAAGTGGCAGATATTCACATGTTTGGGGGCACATTGCTAGGCTCTTCACGTGGGCCGCAATCGCCTGAGCTTATAGTTGATACCCTTGAGCGCATGAATATTAGCATACTCTTTGTCATTGGCGGCGATGGCACCATGAAAGCTACCAGCGCCATAAGCCGCGAAGTTCAAGCGCGTGGCTTACGGCTTTCTGTCATTGGTATTCCTAAAACCATTGATAATGATATACACTTTGTGCCTCAATCTTTTGGCTTTGATACCGCCGTTGACCAAGCCACAGCGGCCATTCGCTCAGCACATACCGAGGCCATTTGCTCGCACAATGGCATAGGTCTTGTGAAGCTTATGGGGCGTGAGTCTGGCTTTATTGCCGCCCAAGCCACCTTGGCTTTAAAAGATGTGAATTTTGTGCTCATACCCGAAGCGCCCTTTAGCCTTCATGGAGAAGGCGGCCTGTTGCCAGCTTTAGAAGATAGATTGCGCACTCGTCGTCATGCGGTTATTGTGGTTGCGGAAGGGGCAGGACAACATCTTTTACAAAGCTCAGATCTGACCGACGCCTCAGGCAATGCCCACCTTGGAGATATTATGTCCTTATTAAAAGAGGAAATTCAAAAATATTTCCATGAAAGACAGTTCCCCTATGTGTTGAAAACCGTAGACCCCAGCTATATGATTCGTTCTGTACCGGCCAATGCCAATGACCGTGTGTATTGCGGTTTCTTAGGGCAACATGCTGTGCATGCGGCCATGGCCGGACGTACACATATGGTGGTAGCTAAATTACAAGAGCAATTTGTACATCTCCCCTTAGATTTGGTTATTCAAGAGCGCCGCAAATTGAATATTTGCTCTGATTTATGGCGCGCTGTGCTTGAGTCCACAGGGCAGGGAAGATTGCAAGGCATGTTGCCTCAGCACTGCTGCCGTTAAT
>CAZBDD010000279.1:0-2919 GCA_964490475.1 uncultured Desulfovibrionaceae bacterium | reverse complement strand
AAGCAAGCACTAAGCCTTTTTGATCGGCTATTTCTTGCATGCTTTCCCTAATGGTGTAGATAAAGTTTTCTAAATCGCCGGGCACACTTTCTTTAAGGGTGTCTACAGTAATGCGCTCATTGAGGCTATCAAGGGGATAGCAACGCAGGGAAGCACGGTGCCCGAAAATCATGCTTAGGTTCCAAGGTTTGGGGTGCTCATGCACATAGCCCACAAAGGGAACAACTCCCATACCGCCAGCTAAAAGTAGGGTAGGGGTTTCCGGCTCCATAACATAACTATTACCAAGAGGCCCCCATACTTGAACGGTATCTCCGCTTTTTAATTGCGCCATGCGCTCAGTGCCTTTGCCCACCACTTGAAAAAAGCAAATCAAATGTTGCGCTGTAACGTGGCAAATACCCAAAGGGCGAGCCCAGGGCAAATCAAGGCCAAATGATGTGGGACGCACCATAACAAATTGTCCAGGTCGCCATGACTCCCAAGAGGGGCGTTCTAAGCGTAGTGCAAAAAAACTCTCTTTATCGGCTGTTTCTGACCCAAAGGGGACGAGGTCTAGCACCTGAAGTGACATGGATTGAGCTTGCAGCATAGGGGTATCCTTCAAAAAGTAATTAAAATACTATAATAATAGTTCGTGTGCTAAGGGTCAAGCAGTTTCGCGACAAGAATTTTTGCTGCCCTGTCAAAAGCCTGACTCTTTATCCTCTATTTGTAAAATCTCTCGATATTCGTCCTAATACTTTTAATAAATTTAAATAGTTACTGTTTTGGAACAATAGTTGCTAAAGCCTGTGTATAGTTTGGAAACTGCTAGAGCAGGAGGTTTTTTATGAAAGGTTTATACTCATCACAAATTGAATTAGTAGGCAAGGTGCTAGATATGCGCTTGCAGCGCCAAAACGTTATCAACAGTAACCTTGCTAACGTAAATACACCGAAATATAAACCCCGCGAACTGGAATTCGAAGGTGAGCTACAAAAAGCCTTAGGTCTTGATATGAAAGGTAATATGGCTAGAACATCTGGAGCGCATATGCCCACAGCCTTTACCGCAGAAAATTTTAGCCCTGAGTGGTTTAAGCAATTTAAGCCTCGCAATGTCCATGGTGAAGATAGAGTGAATATGGACAAAGAAATGGTAAAGCTTGCAAAAAACCAATTACAATACAATGCGTTGACACAAATTCTACAAAAGAATTTTGAAGGTTTAAAAACTATAATAGCGGAAGGTAAGCAATAATGGACTTTATGACAGCCCTTGATATTAGCGCTTCTGCTTTATCGGCAGACCGCACGCAGATGAATGTCATCTCCATGAATCTTGCGAATGCCAAGACTACACGTACCCCTATGGGGGGGCCTTACAGAAGGCGTACAGTGGTTAGAGCAGCAACAGATGTAGATGATCCATTTTCAAAACACATGCGCACAGCCCTTGATCGTGAATTGAAAGGGGTTCGTGTAATGGCGGTTTCCATAGATAGTCGCCCTTTAAAGCAAGTGTATCAACCCGGCCACCCCGATGCCAACGCAGACGGATATGTTTTTTACCCAGATATCAACGTGGTAGAAGAAATGGCCAATTTAATGACAGCACAGCGCAACTATGAAGCCAATGTTTCCACCATGGACGCTGTAAAGCAAATGTATCAAAAAGCCCTTGAAATAGGGAAATAAATTTATAGGCAAAGCACGAGGAGAAAGTTATGAGTAGCAACACAACAGGTATGCAAGCGTATAATAAGGCTATACAAAGTTTTGGTCAGACCGAGGCTCAGTTAAAAGAATCCACCATGGGTTCTTCTAGCAATAGCATGACTTTTGCCAATGTACTTGATCAAACACTCATTCGCGATTCAGTGGACAGAGGCGATAATTTTGGAGCCCATGCAGACTTAATTAAGTCTCAAGTGGCACAAACCCTGCCCACAGCCAATCCTAATGCTTTTAGTGAAACCATTTCTAATAGTTTTGATAAATTAAACGTATTGCAACGTGAAAAAGCTCACGCCATTGACGATTTTGCTTCCGGTCGCAGTCAAAACGTGCATGAGCTTATGGTTACATTGCAAAAAGCCAGTGTTGCTATGAGCCTTACCAGCGCTGTTCGTGGTAAGGTTATGGAAGCCTATAAAGAATTAAGCCGCATTCAGTTCTAATTCCCCAGAAATGATAACATCACGGAGTTATTATGCAATTACCAGACATTAAAGAATTTGGCGAAAAGATAAAAGATATATGGGGAAACTTTAGCGTAACGCAGCGCATGATTATCGGCGGGGTGGCTTTGGCCACCATAGCCGGTTTTGTGGCGTTGACTTTAGTTTTTAATCAAACAAATTATCAAATGCTCTACAGCAATTTGAGCCCAGAAGATGCCAATCGCGTTGTCACTATTTTACAAACAGAAAATGTTCCTTATGAATTGGGAAGTAATGGTACATCCATTCTTGTGCCCAAAGAAAAGGTGTATGATTTACGCATTAAAATAGCTGGCGAAGGCAATCTTGTTGGTCAAGGAATTGGTTTTGAAATTTTTGATGAAACCAAGGTCGGGCAAACAGATTTTGTGCAAAAAGTTAACTATATGCGTGCTTTGCAAGGGGAACTTTCGCGTACTATCTCTGCTTTTCCCAATGTAGAAAGCGCGCGTGTGCACTTAGTTATGCCACAACGCTCCCTTTTTGTAGAAGAGCAACAGCAACCTTCTGCTTCTGTGGTTTTAAAACTTCAAAATCAAGGCAGAAAGCCAGATGGTAAAGAAATTCAATCTATTGTAAACATGATGCTCATGTCTGTGCAAGGGCTTGATAAAGCACATCTTTCTATCACAGATAGTCGTGGTTCTGTACTTTTCCGCCCAGAAACGGATTCCATAACCGGTATTTCCTCCACTCAAATGGAACACAAGTTGCG
>CAZBDD010000278.1:0-2951 GCA_964490475.1 uncultured Desulfovibrionaceae bacterium | reverse complement strand
GGATGCTCTTCAAAGATAATAGGGGCCCCCTTGGTTTCACTATTATCTACAAAAACATTTACAGCATAACGACCTATATCCGGCTCATTATTGCCATGTCCTAAATCTAGGCTCATGTTTCCTGCAGAAGACGGCATATGCCCTGCCATAGGGGCTGACCCCATAGAGTCACGAAAAATTAAAGCGTCTAAATTATCTAAGATATCTTGATATAGGGCATTAAAATATTTTTCTAAGGTTTCATTACTGTGCTTTCGTAAACAAGATTCTTGCACTGGTTTAAGAATTTTTTCTAAGGTTTGCACAGCAATAGTACGCTCTAACTCTTTTTCTTTTTCGCGCGTTTCTTGATCAAGACGCGCCACATGCCGCACATGTTTTCCCATGGAATTCATAAGAGCATCAGCTTTAGACTTAAAACTTTGCCGTATTTCACTTTCTAATAGTTCAAATTCTTCTTCGCTAAGTCTTTTACCTTCCACTAAAGGATATAGAGCTACGCCGCCATTATCATCCAAATCAAGGCTAAAGCCCTTACTTTTTGCAAAATTATTCATAATCTTTATGACAGAAGCCTTAGCTTCCTGAAAAGATTCTAAAATTTTTGCACGACTTAAACTATAAAAATCTGATTCAAATTGACGCGGTAATTCTTTGCGTATTTTAATTATAACATCTTGTAATATCTTTTTAAATACCTTTCCTTGACCGGAAGGTAAATATAGTACAAGGGGTTTATCTGTATCTGAAAAATTATTTAGATATAAAATATCTTGTGGTGTAGACCCTTTACGTGCATATGGCAATAAAAACTCACGCACCATATACGAACGGCCCAAATGAGATTCTCCGGAAAGGTATACATTGTACCCAGATTTTTTGATGCTTAAAGCAAGCTCCATGGCCTTCAAGGCTCTGGGCTGTAACATATGCTTAGCTGCATTACGCGGCTTTGGAATAGCATTACTATCTTCCCAAGGAATATATTTTTCTTGGGTGGTCATGCGTAATTTATGCGGAGGTAGTGCCGTTACCATAAATCCTCTTTAGTTATTACTCTGTAGGGTTGTAAAGAGCCTGTAAAATCTCAGCAGCGCCATCTTGTAATAGACGTTGTGCCAAGGCACTACCGGCATTTTTTGCATTTTCTACGCTATCGGCGGCAGCGGTGATTTGCTCTACTAAAAGAGTGGAGCCATCCACATGAGCCACAAGTCCTTTTAAGGTAAAGGTGCCATCGTCATTGAGCACAGCATGTCCAGCAATGGGCACTTGGCAACCACCATCAAGACCAGCTAAAAAGGCACGCTCGGCGCTCACACAAATACGCGTATTTTTATCTTCTAAAAATTGCAAAGCTTCAAGAATATCTTTTCTGTCGCTACGGCATTCAATGCCCAATGAACCTTGCCCTACAGCAGGCAAGCAATAGTGCACATCTAAAGAAAACATATGCGGAGCTTCAAGACCCAAGCGCTTTATACCGGCACTGGCTAAAACAATAGCATCGTATTGTCCTTCCATTAATTTTCGTAAGCGCGTGTCTACATTACCGCGCAAAGAGGATATGCGCAAATCAGGGCGCAATGCCAAAAGCTGTGCCTGCCTACGCAAAGAACTTGTGCCTACATGGGCATTTTGGGGTAGGGCGTCAAGATTTTCATATTTGGCAGAAAGCAACATATCATTGGGAATTTCACGTTGAGGAATGCAACCAAGCTCAAGCCCTTCCGGCAATTGCATAGGCACATCCTTCATACTGTGTACGGCTATATCTGCTTGATTTTGTAAAAGAGCTTCTTCAATTTCTTTTACAAAAAGTCCCTTACCCCCCACTTTAGCCAAGGGTACATCAAGTATAATATCTCCCTTGGTTTTAATAAGCATAAGTTCTACAGCTATGCCAGGATATTTTTCTTCAAGGCATGCTTTAATAAATTCAGCTTGCCACAGGGCCAGTTTGCTACCGCGAGTTGCAATGGTACATGTTTTCATGAGAATGCTCTTTTAAAACGCTAAAATTGTTTTTGTAATGAATTGTGCAGGAATTTTTATTATTCTATAACGTTAGCATGTGGCGCAATTACCGCCGGAGCAGCCGCTACATTTACTGGCACTGGATACGCTAGGAGCCATAGATCCATCACTAAAGTCCGCAGAACCGCCGTGATGCTGACGACAGGGGCGTGAAACAAGCTTATTACATTGCTCTGCGCCACATTGCGGACATGCAGGCAATTCACTGCCAAAAACAAGTTCCTCAAATTCTTGTTGGCAATGCTCACAAAAATATTCATAAATAGGCATAATTTTCTCCATACTATATATTTGTAAAAAATTACAAATCAAGATCAAGTTCAGTTATATTTTCAAAAAGATAATAATCAATAAGGCGACACAACATATGCCCAGCGGTAATATGAATTTCTTGCACTAAGGGCGTTATGGCATGTGGCACGGCAAGCAAAATGTCACACAATGGGGCCATTTGTCCAGCATTTCCCACAAGACCCACCGTATGCAAACCTAATTGTTTTGCAGCACCTAAAGCCAAAAGCACATTGGGGCTATTGCCAGATGTAGAGATACCCACAAGAACATCACCTTTTTGTCCAAGGGCTTGCACTTGTTTTGCAAAAATTTGATCAAAACCAAAATCATTGCCTATGGCTGAAAGAACCGACGTATCTGTAGTAAGTGCCACAGCAGGTAGGGGAGGTCTGTCCATGAGAAAGCGGTTTACCAATTCACCAGCAATATGTTGCGCATCGGCAGCACTGCCTCCATTGCCACAAAGTAAAATCTTTTTACCTTGTGCTATAGCGCGGGCCATAGTGCGTGCGGAAAGATCTAACTTATCAGCATAATTTATAAAAAAATCTTTACGCAATTGTATGCCTTGCTTTGCATGCTCTTGCATAATGCTGTGTGCCGTAGGTAGAGCATTTTTT
>CAZBDD010000277.1:0-2954 GCA_964490475.1 uncultured Desulfovibrionaceae bacterium | reverse complement strand
CGTTTGCGTTTGCAAAGAATGAGCAATTACGCAAATGGACAGCAAAGCATCCATGTATTTCAACATTTTTTGGATTATGCAGAGGTCTCCAATATAAAGATTAGAAAAGTGTATATCATGAAAAAAGAGAGGAAAAAGCTTCCCTCTCTTTATTAATATAGCATATTACCATGGTTATTTTGTTATATACAATACCATGCTGTCATCACCAGGCAAAGTTAACTTCAAAGTAGCATAGTCGCTTTTTAAATTCATATCGCATGTTTTTGCATCAATACAAAGGGAAAAAGCTTCTATAATGGCCTCTTCTCCTTTACTTTGTAACTCTTTAGCTTGTCCATCGGCAGTAAATTTTTGTAGAATAAATTCACCATCCTTAAAACGTTGCACCATAGGCATAATAACACTATTGGTCAAAGGTGCTGTAAATTGCATGCTTACAATATTACCCTCTTCTGACACAATACTATTTTCTTTAATATCCCACGAAATTCCACCGAAGGAAAGAAAACTCTTTTTTATATCCCCAAGCTTCGTGCCCTGAGGTAACCAATTTTTCCATTCTTCAAGCGAAGTTCTGCCACCAATAAGTTGCCAGCCACCACTAAAATCTATTCCAGCAGGAATGCTATCTATTTCATTTTCTTTCTCTATAAGAATGGATGGTTGCGTATTTTCCTTACTATACCTACTAAGAGGAGAAAACTCTACACTGAGTTTTTTCACCGTGTCCGGATTGTTAAATAAGAAAAATTGCCAAATCTTACCATCAGCCAAGTACACGACTACACGTTCACACGAACTACCTTTAAAGGCAGCATCGCTTACTTGTACTGAGCTTTGAGCTGCTAAATTTTCAACAACTGTACCAGAAGGTTTAGAGCTATATCCCGCTGAACATTCAATCTTTGTAATTGCAATTTCAGTATTATTCTTCACTTCTGTAGCCATGGAAGGAACAGCACCAAGCAGAGTACAAAATGCAACAGCGCACAGAGAAAAAACTGTTTTTTTCATGAGATATCTCCTCAACCCAAAATATACGCTACACTAAACATATTTTCAATAAAAGACTTCTTCATGCTTTTTTACCCAAACTTGGCTCTTATTTTAGTCCTCTATTTAACCACCAACGTAATAGCTTAGCTACCGTGGGTGTCAGTTTGCTTTTCTTATACAGACCAGCCACACGCTTAATGGCAGAGGCTTGTGTGGGGTATGGATGAATAACATCACCCATTTTACCAAGCCCTATGCCTCCCACCATGGCTGTGGTGATTTCACTTATCATTTCACCAGCATGGCTAGATACAATGGTAGCACCTAAAATTTTATCGCTACCCTTTTTCACCATAATTTTTACAAAACCTTGTGTTTCTCCATCGGCCACAGCTCTATCTATTTCGCTCATATC
The DNA here is from genome assembly GCA_964490475.1 of uncultured Desulfovibrionaceae bacterium. Lineage (GTDB taxonomy): Bacteria > Desulfobacterota > Desulfovibrionia > Desulfovibrionales > Desulfovibrionaceae > CAYJAD01. The sequence goes on along the minus strand of CAZBDD010000277.1, from coordinate 1,540 downwards.
TATAGAGAAAAACTCCACAGCTATGCCTTGTTCTTGTGCATCTTTTTCATACATACCCACATGAGCAATTTCTGGGTCTGTATAGGTACACCACGGCATAACAAGAGAGCTTAAGCGCTTACGACCTTTAAACAAAGCATTTTGCACCACAATTTGTGCAGCAGCATCAGCGGCATGAGTAAATTTCCATGCCATGCAACAATCCCCAGCGGCAAAAATATCTTTATTACTGGTACGTAAATTATCATCCACCACTATACCACGAGGGGTATAATCCACGCCGGCAGCTTCCAAACCAAAACCATCTACATTAGGAACCCGCCCTGCACCAATAAGTATTTCATCTCCCACTACGGCAATCTCTTTACCATGCTGCTTTACAATCAACACTTTTTTTCCGTCAGCATTTTTCTCTGCCCGCAATGTGTCAGCATGTAAAAGCACTTCTATACCTTCATGGGCAAAAACATCTGCCAATAAAGCTGATGCCTTGGGGTCTTCGTTGGGCAAAAAAGTTGTTTTTTGTATAATGGTAACCTTAGAGCCTAAGCGCCGAAATGCCTGCGCCAATTCACAACCTATGGGGCCACCACCTATAACAATCAAATGCTCAGGCAAGGTTGTAAGATTAAAAATGCTTTCATTGGTTAAAAAACCTACATCATCCAAACCCTGCAATTTTGGATGCATGGCTCTAGCACCGGAGCAGATGGCTGCTTTGCGAAAATGCAACACTTGTCCGTTTACTTCTAAGGTATTGGGCCCTGTAAAGACACCCTTTCCTCGAAAAACATCTACCCCCATACCCGTATAACGTTTGGCTGAATCGTGCACACTAATCTGGGCTCGTATACGGCGCAAGCGCTGCATAATAGCTGGAAAATCTTGTGGTGTAATTTCTTGCGCACTTAAACCAAAATTGGCAGCTTCACGCATTTCTTGAGCTAAGCGCGCGGGACGAATAACACTTTTAGAAGGCACACAACCAGTCACTAAACAGTCACCGCCCATAAAACCTTGCTCAACCAAGGCTACTTTCCCCCCTAAGGAGGCCACAATAAGCGAAACAATAAGCCCTGCCGAACCACCACCTACAGCAACCATAGAATACATGGGCGCAGGCTTAGGATTCACCCAATCTTTAGGGGCTGTATTTTCGGCCAAAACTTGGTCATGTATATCAGCATCAAGCAATGTAGGAATAGACATAATTACTCCTGTAAACTTTTTTTAGCTTTACGCACAATAATTGTTAATATTCCTAAGATAAGAACAATTATTCCCACCAACAACCAAGGAACTTCGCCTTGACTTATGGAATAGGTAATAGCATCGGTACCCACCACATACAAAGCCGTGCCGGGTATAATGCAAACAAATGTCCATAGCACATAGGTAAGAAAGGGAACCTTAGTTAAGCCAAAACCGTAATTGAGCATATTGAAAGGAAAAAGAGGCACAAGACGAGTTATGGCAACAATAATACTGCCATTTTTTTCTGTTATATCGTCAAGCTTTTGAAATTTTTCACTTTTTAAGA
>CAZBDD010000276.1:0-2982 GCA_964490475.1 uncultured Desulfovibrionaceae bacterium | reverse complement strand
AGTCCGGGGGCAGGGTAGTTATGAAATTTTCGTGCCTCTTCCATAAATTCATCATGTGTCCAAGGGCCTATTACCATGCTCTTATCCTTCTATGCTTTGCTGATGTACAATTTTTAACGATCAAGTAAGGAGCGTTCCATATCACGATTTTCAGCGCGCCGTTTTAATGTTTCCCTATGGTCATGTAATTTTTTACCACGTCCTACGGCAATCTCTAATTTAATTTTGCCTTGCTTAAAGTATAACTTTACCGGCACAATGGTAAGACCTTTTTGTTCTACTGTGGCGGCAAGTGCTTTAATTTCACGAGCATGTAAAAGTAATTTTCTTTCTCTTGTGGGGTTTTGTACCACATAGCCTGCATTTTCATACGGGGCAATATGTAAACCCACAAGAATGGCCTCACCTTGTTTGAAATCAATATAACTGTCCATAAAGCTAACTTTACCTACGCGTAGGCTTTTTACTTCAGGGCCAGTAAGGCTGATGCCAGCTTCAAGAAAGTCACTTAATTCATAGAGATGACGAGCCTTCTTATTAGAAGCTATGGAGGAAGGAGAATTTTTTTTTGCCATATCTTATCCGTGTGTAGGAATCAATGAAGTATAAAAAGAAAAATCTTTGCGAAGGCTTTGCGCTAAAGTTTTAGAAACCTTGCGCACACAAGAGGCCGTATCATGAGTCATAAGTATTTCTTGCACCATATGACGACAATGTTCTGTATCAAGATGACGTATCAAGTGTTTCAGAGCCGGAATGTCCTGTGGTGTAGTGGATATACTGTCAATGCCCATGCCCACCAATACTGCCAAACAGTAAGGATCTGTAACCATTTCACCACATACAGACACCCCAATACCTTCTTTGTGGGCACTGTCTATGACACGCTTGATAGATTGAGTTACAGCAGGATGCAAAGGTTGATGTAAATAGGCCACATGTTTATTACCACGATCAATGGCAAGTAAATAATGTACAAGGTCATTGGTGCCAATGCTTAAAAAATCACATTCACGAGCCAGTACATCGGCAATGAGCACAGCCGCTGGCACTTCAATCATAACTCCTAAAGGAATATGATCAGCATGAGCAATGCCTTGAGCCGAAAGATCTTGGTGTACTTCGCGTAAAATTTGCTTAACGGTGAGAACCTCTTCAAGGCAGGTTATCATGGGCACCATAATAGCCATATTACCATGTAAAGCGGCGCGAGACAGGGCACGTAATTGTGTGTGTAATAAACGGCGATGGCGCAAACAAAAACGTATTCCTCGTAAACCAAGGGCAGGGTTAGCTTCTTTCAAAGCTGTTTGGGTATCGATCATTTTATCGGCGCCCACGTCTAAAATGCGAAAGGTTATTCTTTGGGGCGCAATTTTTTGCACGGCCTTGCTATATTCTCTATATAAGCGCTCTTCAGAAGGCAATTTGCGCTCACCTAAGTAGGCAAATTCTGTACGATACAGGCCAATACCTTCGCCACCATGCTGAGCCATTTTTTCAAGTTCAGCGCTATTTTTTACATTAGCTTGCACTTCTATGCGCACAGCATCATGTGTTTCAGCAATTAAATGCGCATTTTGCTTAACGCTTTCTTCCCAATGTTCATATTCTTCTTTTTTTTGATGGAAAAGCTCTATTTCTTGATCATTGGGGTCTATGTATACACAGCCATTAAGGGCATCTACAATAACAAGATCGCCTTCTTTGGCCATTTCTAAAATTCCAGTAACGCCCACCATGGCAGGTATATGTAAGGAGCGCGCCAAAATAGCCGTATGAGAGGTAGGTCCGCCTTCTGCCATGACCAAGGCTAGTGTGCGATGCACCGGTAGGTCAAGGGTGTCTACAGGGGAAAGATCTTCAGCCATATGCACACTGGGTGAATCGTCAGCTAAAGGAACATATTCTTTGCCGACAAGACGACATTGTAAACGAAGACCCACAGCGCGTAAATCTAGGGCTCGCTCTTGAAGATAAGGGTCATCAATATCTTGAAAAGCTGCACATAGAGCATCAATAGCTCTTTGCATGGCCCAAGGGGCACACATGTGTTGTGTGCGTACAAATTCCTCAGCATCATCTAAAAGGCGTGGATCCTTACTAATCATTATATGGGTTTGAATAAGTGAAGAGTGTTCACTGAGGCCTTCTTGAATATTGGCTTTACTGGCATAAAGGTCTTCGCTTACAGCCTTGGTAGCTTGACGCAACTTTTCTATTTCGCCTTCAATTTCTTGTGGCTTTACAAAACATTCTTGCACTGGCGCTTCTTGATGGGTGCGCACTATTTTACCAATGGCTATACCTGGCGCTACACAAGTGCCATAAAGTTGAAAGCGGGCCATAATTATTCCTTAAATTCTGTATAAAAAAGTTCTTCAATTCGGGCAAGGCAGGCGTTGGCATCTTCCCCTTGAGCATAAAAAATAAGTTCGCTGCCAGATACGGCACCTAGAGTAAGTAAATCTAAAATACTTTTACCATCAGCAAAGTTAGTGCCACATTTTACTGCTACATCTACATTAAAATCTTGTACTTCTTGAGCAAGTCTTGCAGCGGGGCGGGCATGTAACCCTAAGGGAGATTGAACCAAGACACCAAAGGTTAAGCCATGTTTTGTTTTTTCAAAAGCCATGTTCGTATCCTTTCTTGTAACAACATGTAAAGGCAACAATCATACAACCCAAGAAACACTATGAAAAAAAAGTATAGCAAAAGCACTTAAAACAAGAAAAAACCTTGAAATATGCATTTTGTTAATGATTAATGCCGCTATAAGCAAACTCATTAAACCCCAAAATTCATTTCCCCAATAAAATACGTTCTCTCCAGCAGATATTTCCCAAAAAAAGAGCACAATGAGCACAGCATTAATTACTTTAATGCGTTCGGCCCAGTTAATAAGATTCATTTTACGCAAAGATTGCAAAACATACAAGCCATGGTTTACACTTAAATAAAAAGTATAGATACGAAAAA
>CAZBDD010000275.1:0-2997 GCA_964490475.1 uncultured Desulfovibrionaceae bacterium | reverse complement strand
CCGCCATTTTCTTGGGTACTGCGATACACTTCGCACCACACTTTACTATCATCACCAAGGCAAGAATGCACTTGCCAAGGGCTGGTGGGAATGCCTGTATCACTGTAGGAAATGCTTGGGTTGTCGCTGAGAGTGCGGTCAAGCCGCTTGCCAGTCCATGTAAGGTTATAAAATTCTGTTTTCATATTGTTTTTCCTTGAACATAGTAGATTTATTTTTATAAGGTCTTAATTTTTAAAGTTTATATTCCTTAAAAATGTTCGACAAACCCTCTTTAAAGAATAATAATTAAATGGAGCTTGTCAAAACATCTATACAATCTTGTAATACTTTTTCTGCACTCTGACTAGCGTCAATATAGCAAAAGCGTTGCGGATATTGTGCGGCTTGCTCTCGATAAGACTGCTGTACTTTACTATGAAATTCTATGCTTTGGGCATCAAATTTTCCTTCAAGTATATTCATATTTGAAGCAGCATTGCGGGCTTGCGCTCTGTTAAGACCCATTTCGAGGGGAAGGTCTAAAAGAAGTACTTTATGAGGCAAAAGGCCTTGTACAGCCATGATATTTAGGGTGTGCAGGGTAGCATTATCTAGGCCTCGTCCGCCGCCTTGGTAAGCAATGGTAGAGTGGATAAAGCGATCACAAAGCACTATTTTGTTCTGCGCCAAAGCCGGAACAATAACAGAGTTAACATGCTGCGCTCTGTCGGCCAAGAAAAGAAATAGCTCTGCTTGTGGGCAAACTTCTACGCGCGAGTCAAGCAATAAAGAGCGTAAAGTTTTGCCAAGCTCTGAACCACCCGGCTCACGAGTGCAGAGCACCTCATGGCCTTGTTCTTCAAAGTGAGTAGCCAGCCCTTGTATGACGGTAGATTTTCCGCTGCCTTCTATGCCTTCTAAGGTAATGAACATAAAAAACTCCGTGGGTTTGCGTGTTACATGTTTTCTAGCAAAGACGATTGTAGTGTTTTTCCCACATCGCTGTTTTTGTTGGCTTCTGATTCGTTGCTACGTTTATTGCCTGTATTTTTATCTAGCACAGGTGTGCGTAAAGGTTTGTACATAAAGCGCTCCAATGTGCGCTGATAATCAGACCAGCCTTGATACTCCGGCTCACGATCTGTAAATATATGGCGACATTGAGCCATTTTAGCATCAATATTATCCACATAATGCAAGAGCATGGCTTCAGGTGTTTGTGGTAAACGGGCAGAACCAAATTCATATGTACCGTGATGGCTTAGTATAAGGTGTTTAAAGTGTTGCACAAAGTCTTCTTCTAAGCCAGATTTTTGTAAATGCGGTTGTAGACGTTCAAGCACTAAATGCATATGCCCCAATAAGCGCCCTTCTGTGGTGTAATCTGTTATAAGGCCATAAGAAAACTCCCAGATTTTTCCTAAATCATGAAATATAGCGCCGGCTAATAATACCTGTCTATCTAATTCAGGGTAATGATTTGCAACGCTCATGGCAAGGGTTGCCACTGAAAGACTGTGTTCTAATAAGCCGCCCCTATAGGCATGGTGCACATTTTTGGCCGCTGGGCATTCCATCCAATTCTTACGAATTTCAGCATCTTTGAAAATAGAAAAAGCGAATTTTTTCCATGGTTTGTGCGTAAATTCCTTTTTGCAGAGGCTTTCAAGTTCTTGCCACATATTTTCCACATCGTAAGGGCTGGAGGCAACATATATAGACATATCAAGTAAGTCGTTTTCTTCTTGTTTAAGAACGCGTAATGCTTCAATATTCATTTGCACTTGATCGCGATATATATCGGTTTTGCCATGTATCTCCACAAAACTTCCTGCCGGCAATTGACTAAAACTTTGACTGAGAGGGCTCCATATCTTTGCCTCGAGGGAGCCTGTGGCGTCGCGTAACTCAATTTTCCAAAAGGGGCCGTTGCGTGCTTGATGTTGTGATGCTGCGCTAAGGACGTATACACCTTGGATTTCTGTATGCGGGGGAATATCTTGTATTGCTGTATGTTCTTGCATTTTTACCCTATGATTAAGCTTGTATTTTCTGTTAAAAAGTGAAACTATTCTGCTTTGTATCCTCTTTTGGCATAAAGCAGGGGGAAGAATTCTTTACACAGATTTCCTTTTTTTGGAGGAGTTGTCAATTGAACATTTTGCTTTCTAATGATGATGGCATTTATGCCGTAGGTTTGCGCGCTTTATACACGGCTTTTACACAAGCCGGACATACGGTATATGTGGTGGCCCCCATGACAGAACAGTCCGCCGTATCTAATTCCATAACTGTGTTTCAGGCTTTGCGTTTTAAAGAAATTTGTGAAGCAGGTTTTACTGGTTTGGGGGTGCATGGAACCCCCGCGGACTGCGTGAAGTTGGCTTTGAAGGCCTTGTGTCCCAAAAGACCGGATATTGTTATTTCCGGTATAAATGCCGGCCCCAATACCGGATCTGATATACGTTATTCCGGTACTGTGGCAGCAGCATGTGAAGCCGCTTTTGCAGACTATAGGGCCATGGCTGTTTCTTATGATGATTATCGCCCTACGCAATTGCTAGAACAAGCGCAGCACGTGGTGGGGCTTGCAGAAAATTTACCGTGGGAGAAAATTCCATCGCGTTGTGTGGTTAATGTCAATTATCCGCAAAGACCTGTAGCTGAGGCTTTGGGGGTGCGCACATGTTTTCAAAGTTCTGCTCTGTGGGAGGATGATTATACGGAACGGCATGACCCTAGGGGGAATCGCTACTGGTGGTTGCATGGAACCTTGCGCACACAAGATGTGGAAGAAGGCTCTGATAGGGATTTGCTTACTAAGGGCTATATCACCGTAACGCCTATTCGTTTTGAGTATACGCATGAGCAATGTATGGCAGAATTAGAGAGATATTTTAATAAATAAATATATCAGCTTAGCTGGTGTTTTTTTCTACAAAAAATAGAGGGGAGCCTATGCTCCCCTCCACAACAAGTCATATGCTCAAAGCAAAACCTATTTTAATACTTCCA
>CAZBDD010000274.1:0-3000 GCA_964490475.1 uncultured Desulfovibrionaceae bacterium | reverse complement strand
TAATATATATAGGTTGTTGGCGGAGGCGTATAGGAGTCGAACCTACCATGGACATCTCTGCCCACCACCGGTTTTGAAGACCGGGCGCAACACCGGTTACGAAACGCCTCCACGGATTGGGACTATATGTAGAGTGTTTGAAAAAAGCAAGTAAAAATTCTTAATATACCTTAAAATATACTATATGGTGTAAAAATTTGTTGTTCATTAAATATTATTACAAATATGTGTATTACTCATTATTTTGCCAGCGTTGGCAAAGAGTATGTTCAATGCCCAATTGGTCAAGTAGACGTCCACAAAAATGTTGTATCATGGCTTCAAGATTTTGTTTTTTTGTATAAAAAGCAGGGGTAAAAGGCATGATGCTAGCTCCATTTTGACTTAAGAAAAGCATGTTTTGTAAATGTATGGAGCTTAAAGGTGTTTCTCTGGGAACAATTACTAAGGGGCGACGTTCTTTTAAGGTAACATCAGCAGCACGATGTATAAGATTTGAACCTATGCCATGGGCAATACTAGCAAGGGTAGACATGGAGCAGGGGCAAATAATCATACCGTCATGCTGCCAAGAGCCGGAGGCCGGACCTGCGGCCATGTCTTGCGTATCGTAGGCTTTATGAGCAAGCTCTGTGAACTTTTCTAAAGCAATGGGGCTTTCTTTTTGCATAACACATTGTGCCCCCTGAGAAATAAGAAGATGTATTTCTATATGGGGTATATTGTGTATGTGCAGTAAAAATTGGTGGGCTAGGGGCATGCCGCTGGCGCCACTGATGGCAAAAACAAGGCGAGGCATGGTATTCTCGTGCGGAATTTTGTATTTTCAGGGAGGAAAAGCACCCCCCTGAAAAGTAATATCGTTACTATTAACGAAGGCGTGTGTATACCGAAGGTTGTACTCTTCGGCTGTCTGTATTTTCCACAAGTAAGGGCGGTACATCAGGAGTAATGGGTACTGTGGCTGTTCCCATAGCAAGTACATCATTGGTGGGGGTATGCAAAAGACGCATACTAAAGCGCACTTGTTCGGGGCTCATAACATAGGTGCCGGTGAGTATTGCCACACTGGTTGCCGTGGTGCGCGCTAGGTCAGATCTTTTACGAGTGAGCAACATTTCGCCTGTTTGCTCTTGGAACTGTAAATCTCTGCCTTTACGGATTTCTTGTACATTGTAACCAGCAGAAACAAACCAACGAGAGGCTTCTTCCATCATTTGACGGGCCAAGGCATTGGAAAGTTTTAAATTGTTTACGTTTACAGGCACGGTGGTTACTATGGTGACATTGCGGCGCACTTGATATCTGCGTGCTTGTAGTTGGTCATCCGGTAGAGAGCCTTCCATTAATCCTGCTCTTTGCATGAGCTGGGCATCCATTTGTTCTGCCATATTGTTAGCAGCGCGTGGTCCATTTTTAGTGCCAAAGCTTTGAGCCGCGCCACATCCAAAGGCCAAAAAACACAGAACTAGTACACAGAGAAAACTTGTAATTTTCATGAAAAGATATCTCCAAAATTAGCGTAATGTTTTGATTTGAAGGTTAATACTTTTGAGTTCACGATGAATGTATACACGCACATCATTGGTGCGACAGGTGGCTAAAGCCAGTAGCAAGTACTGGCGGGCCAATTCGTAGCGATGCTGCTCTTTAAATTGAGCAGCAATCATGAGATTTTTTTCGGTTTCTTTTGCTTCGCGTACTGCACTTATCCATGTGCTCGAGCTCTGTTGCATACTTTGGCTATATGCCGGAAGAGCCAAGAAAAAGCCTTGGCTACATAGGGCGACGCAAAGAAGAAAAGTTTTAGCTTTTTTATTCATACAGGCTCCGTTTAATAGTAGGGTACATTGCCATAAAGCCCAGGACCTGTAGGCGTTTTAGCTCTAGGTACTTGACGGATATTTATAGTGCCACTTTCCAGCCCAAGGCCAGTAGGCGCCATGGGTTTTGGTGCCGGGCCATAATATTTAGGCGGGTTTCTAGGAGGGCTTACGGTTCTTACAGGAGCAGTCTTTGTTACAGTAGTGGTGATATGATCTTGAGTAAGCCTTGTAATAAAGGGGGTTTTTACTAAAACCAATTGTCCTGTACGTAAGACCATACCGTCAAGAGCGCGCACTAAACGTGCATTGACGATGACGGCCTCCTTGTCCACATAATATGTGCCAACAATGAGGGCTGCCCATTTTTCGTTTGTATTTACTATCCCTTTGCGAAGAAGAGCAAAGTCGCCTTGAGCCAATTTAATGTCAATATCGCCGGAAAGTCTGTATTCGCGAACAGGGAAAGCGCGTTGATTAAATTCATAAATAAGTGATTCGCCAAGCAAATTACCAAAGGCACTGGTTTGGGCTTTATTATTCACATTTACAAAAGATGTAGGCAAAGCCACAAGACCCGTTAGTGAACGATTATCCATAGTGGCTAGCATTTGATCTGCAAGCTCGCGCATTTTCAATTTGAACTCTTGAACATCAACATATTCGGCATCTAGTGCTGTTTTGGGTTTAGGTTTTGGAGCACCGCACCCTGTAAGGAGCATGCTTTGACAGAGGAGTACAAAAAGAAAAAAACGAAGAATATTTGACATATATGATCCCTTGCTCAGCGGCATTTAAAATATCTCTCTAGAGTATATCGTAACAAAAAATAAAAACTTAAGTGATCTTATCAGTTAGTGTAAATAAATTATAAATTTTTGCTTTATACTCAAGGATAAAGATTTTCTAAAGCATACTCTTCTTCTTTTCGACCGAAAAGCAAGTTAAATCCATCTTAGTAAGAAGCAAAAAGGTGTATTTGTCAATACTACCTAAGTAGATACCGAAGGGGAGGATAGCATAATTGCTCAAGAAAAAAAAGGAAAAATATGGGGAGAAGCCTCTTAGAGTGCTTGGCTATTGAGATAAAATACGCTAGATATAAATGCGCGCTGTGTTTTATGGCTTATCAGGCTGTTGAAAAACAGCAATCTGCGTCGTCAGCGTAAAAAAGCCA
>CAZBDD010000273.1:0-3025 GCA_964490475.1 uncultured Desulfovibrionaceae bacterium | reverse complement strand
CTCATTCTTTGCAAACGCAAACGCCTTCGGCGCCCGTTGGGTGGCTACTTCGCTTCGTTCGCAATGACTTTTGTTGTAATATCAAGTTATTGCGAGGAGCAAAGCGACGCGGCAATCCACGCATGTGTAATTGTGCAGAGGTCTCTATTTTTTCTGGAAGAAACTTTTGCTTGCGGTGGATTGTCAACTAAAAGTTTCCCCTTCCCCCCTTAAGAAAAACTGTCGAAAATCTACTTAAAGTATAAAATTATGATAGAGTAGCTGCTTTATCTTCTGCATTTAAAGCGTCATCTTCTTGCCCAAGAGCCCGTAAACTCTGCCCAAGAATGCGCCAAGCACTGGCGTATTCTGGCCTTAAGCCCACACTTTTTCTGGCAAGCATTTCAGACATGGCTGGGTCTTCGCCACTTTGTAAGTAAATTTCTGCAAGCATACAAAGAGCCACAGCATCTTGTGGGTTATGTAAAAGTGTTTCATGTAGTAACTCTCTGGCTTCAGCGTGTTTTTCTTGCTGTAAAGCCACGCGAGCTAAATATCTATAGGCAAGCCCTGTACTATTACCTGTGTCATTTTTTTCAAGCTCGGTAGCAAGAGTATAATATTGTCTTGCTTGCTGTAATTTTTTATTTTTTTCTGCCAATTGCCCCAAACGAATATGGGCGAAATAATGATTGGCGTCTACCTCAACACATTGCTTAAAATACTTGGTGGCGGCGCGGACTTCACCTAAACTTTGGCAAACTGTGCCTAAATTATATAAGCTGGCTGCCAATTCTTTGGGAATGTCTAGTTCTGTTTGTTCCGAAACTGTAGAAACATACGGGGTTTTCTTCCACAACTTCAAGGCTTCCTTGAAGTGTTGGCGTGCTTCGCTGGGGCGATTGAGGGCAGCCATGCAGACGCCTAAAGAGTTCCAAGCCATGGCATTATTTGCATCTGCTAAAATGGCGAGTTTATATTCTTCTATGGCACCAAAGACATCTCCTCGGCTGTAACGTTGGTCGGCACTGATATTTAAAGCTAAGGACCCCATATTTCCCACTTGCGGTGCAGGTAAAAGTAGAGCAAGTTCCAGCGCCTTGTGGCAATGCTCTAATATATCGCGTTTATGAGCTTGTAAAAATGGATAACTTGCTAAACCAATAGCCACTCTTATGCCTGCTTCTTTGGCTTGTTGTGCTAAAAATTTATAAGTTTGTTCTAAATTTTGTGTGCTAGTGGCATGAAAGAATATAAGGCTTGTTTCGCCATAGCGTCCCATAAAAGTAGGGTAGTAATCTTTTTTACCATCAAAGGGAACAATGCCTTCACGCGCTTGTGTATCAGTATCTTGTGTATGGTAACCCTGTTTGTATAGGCGCATAAAGCTTTCAACAATTTCCTTTTCTTGCACATGAGAGGAGTTTTCTGTTTGAACGCGTACTAAGGCAAGGCTAAAGGATGTATATTGTTCTGCTGATATTGTTAATTGGCGTAAAAAATCACCGTGCGATAAAAGTTCTTCTATGGGCTGTGCTGGAGCAATAGCGTCTTGTTCTGATTGCTCTGGGGAAATATCAGCTTGTTGGCGTTGTTGTACATCCATAAGACGTAAATTGTCGCCTTTTTCCCAAGGCCATGCAGGATCATATATTTGGAGAACTTCCGCCACAGATTGGGAGTTGCGCATTTCCATCAACACAACTTCTCCTTTTCGTTGCCAAATTTCATTTTTCTGACCCCAAATGGCAAAATGCTGTCCTTCTTTGGCGCCTGCATAGCGTCCTAAATTAGTGAGAATTTGTCCATGAGGAAGCACTTCTTGAAGGACACCCCCCTGAGCTAGTACCCTTGCATAAGCAAGGTAGCGGTTGTGTACGAGATTTTTTTCTTTTTTAGGTAAAAAGCGGCTACGCTCGTAGGCCATATGCGTAGCATGGCGTGCTTTTTGTAAAATATAATGTCCTTGCTCTGCCATTCCCAAGGATAAACGCGAACTTTCCATATCTTGCGGATACAAAGCAAAGCCTGCCACAGAGTGGAGACGAATAGTGCGCTTTGATGCAGTATGAGTAAGGGTGACAGCATCCACTCTGGCCATGATTTCTTCAGTAAATGTGCTACAAGAGGTACGAGAAGCTGTGGGCAAAAGCAAGGTGCATTCATTTTCGCCGCTTCGGGCAGCTAAAACTTCTTGTGGCAGATTTTTTTGTAGAGCTTTGGCCCAGGTGGAAAGAGCTTGGTGGGCAAAAGTGTAACCAAATTCGGTTGCTAAAGAATCAAGAGCGGGGCAGCGCAAAACAATAAGCCCCATGCAAGCTTTGTGAAGAGGTACTTGATGCTCGGCAACTGCGCCATCATTACTATAAGAGCGTACCATATCAGCATTTTGCTGCATGCGTTCTAGCAAGCGTGGCATGCGAGCAAGGCCAGTAAGCTCATCAATGCGGCTTTGCTTTATACAAAGTATATGTTGTATGCATAAGTCTGCAAGTGCCTCTAATGATGGCATAAGACGTTTCACCGTACGTCCGTCTACACCGCGAGCCATAAAGACGCCCAGTGGCGCACCTTCATACCGTAATGGCAAAAGGAGTGAGCGTTCTCTGGCAATCCATTGTGGTTCTTGGGGGCAGCTTTCCTTGGTTGGAAAGTAAAGACTATAACTGGCAAAAGGAAGTATACCACGAAGGGCTTGAGCCAAATGACTTTCAAGCTCCATAAGGTCACCACGAAGTAGTGTAACTGTATAAAGATTTTTCATATATACAGTTTAGCGTATGAATTAAAAAAAGTCTAGGAAATGTCTAGAGCGTGTTCACACAATTACCACATTAATATACACGAGTAGTGTAAAAAATTAAGGTTCATAGACTTTATATTATTATGAGTCTTTAATGCTACTTTTGTTGGTGGAGGCGGGGGACGACGGGGAAAGAATCATCTTATTGATATTATTTGTTTTTAAAGGGGGTGATTTCGTAGGTACCATAAAATATACTGCAAAAAATATTTTTGAGAAAATTTTTATTTTACTTCAAGGGGG
>CAZBDD010000272.1:0-3031 GCA_964490475.1 uncultured Desulfovibrionaceae bacterium | reverse complement strand
GCTGCATTATTTTTTCTGGGGGCACTTTTGCTTGCGCCAAAAAGTTTCCCCCAGAAAAAATAATATACATTCTAATGAGCCGAGGCATTACTCATGATGGCTTGTGCGCTTACTTGTGTGAGCACTTTTCCATTGACCACCACGGCAGGGAAGCTACGAACGCCATAAAGGCGAGCGGCTAAATGAGCCTGACACATATTTACATTGCCAGCATCAAAGGCTTTATATACAAGTTGATACTCTTGACTGGCAGGTACTAAGCCAGGGTTATTTTGCAAAAATGCAAAAGCTATAGGAAGTTCTGTACCATAAGATGCATCATGTCCGTGCATAAATTTTCGATGTATACCTTGTGTGGCTAGATTTTTTTTAACGACATTCCAGCGATGTAAGGTATAGGAAAAATATTTTAACGCCAGTTGCGGATGCGTGTGGGTTACCCAAATGCCCAGCCCCATAAGCTCTGTTCCATAATGTTCAAAACTTTGTCCAAAGACAACAACTTTTGTATTTTGTGGTGAGAGTTTCTTGGTGGCGCTTACCACTTGTGCCCAAAGGGTTTCACTTTGGGGCACGGCATAATCAAGAAAAACTAAAATTTCATTACTTGCCTTACGGTTTCCATAAACAATGGGGTAGAGTTCTTGTCGCCAATGTTTTCTATGTTTTGCTTCATCTTGTAACGTTGTGGGTCTAGAACCTAATTTTTTAGCGAATTTTTCTGCATCTTTGGAGAGTTCTATGGAAGGGAGAGTGGCATTGGTATAAGGGTTAAAAATATGCGGCTCTGCGGCAAATGTAGTGGAAAGCATGCAAAGCGGCAAGATGATGCCTATAATATATGAACGCATGTTTTTTCTCCGTTATATTGTTGCATTGTATGTTTTAAATGTTCAAGCCAAATTTCCATGAATCCTTCGTATTCGGCTAGGCCGTGTAGTACAGGTTCACATAGATAACCGGCTGCTTCTATGCGTTTACGCCAAGAAGATTTTTGCTTTCCGGCCATATCTTTTAAAGCATGTTGGCCTATAACAGAAAGCAGGGGCATAAGCCAAACTTTATGGCCGCGTGAAAGTATGGGGATAATATTTTCAAGAGGTAATGTGTTGCACATGGTACCAATATGTATATGCTTATCTAAAGCATATACATATTGCGCAAGATCTGCATAGCGTTGTACAGCATTGTGTTCGGCCCCGTGCCCTAGCAGAACTACGGACTCTTGAGGCATTCGCTGTTCTGGAACATGCCGGACAATGGCATGCGCTGTTTTTTGTATGTCGTGTTCTTCTTGTAATAGGGGAGCGCCTACGCGCACAGTGAAATTTGTGAGTCCTTGCGTAAGTTTATGTACTTCTTCGATTATGGTATGGTGTTCTTGCCCCGGAATAGTTTGTAGGGGTTGTACAGCCACATGTGTATATTTTTCAAAATACATTTTTTGTAAGGCTTTTACTACAGAATCACGTTTTACTCGTACTTTAGCTAAGCGTTCTCTAAGAAGAAGGGAAGAAAAGGCCCAGCGCACATTGATTCCAGCAAAAGACTCTCTTACTTGAGCATCAAAGCGTCTCAATGTGTGGTCAGCTTGTGCATTGCTGGAGCCAAAAGCGACTAAAAGTATTCCTTTCTTCATAGGCAGCCTGTTTTAAATATACTTTAATGTAAAACTGTTGATATATAAGCATACATATTTTTTGAAGGGATACCAACCCTTTTTATGGACAAAAAAATAGTAAAAATTTTGATACGGTGTCTTTTAGCGTAAATAGCTCTATATAAAAGCTGTTGACCCACTATCTTTCCACATATATACTTTCTTTATCAAACGGAGGAATGCATGACCAACCGAGCACTCATTTTTGGTGGACGCACAGGCCTTTTAGGGCAAGCGTTGATGCGTACACTTAAAGCCAATCAGTGGCATGTGACGCCCATTGGACGCAGTGATGGCGATGTATTAAATATTTCTTTTGTGGAAAATTGTATTAAAAAATTCTGTCCCACACATATTTTTAACGCCATAGCATGGACAAGAGTAGATGACGCAGAAGACGATGAAAGCATGGCTTTTGTGGTAAATCGTGCTTTCCCTGCTGGCCTTGCGCAATTGGCAAAAACCTACGATATACATTTGACGCATTATGGTTCAGATTATTGTTTTTCTGGTTCTCAAAAGAAAATATATACAGAAGAATCGATTGCAGAACCCCTTTCTGCCTATGGCAGAAGCAAGCTTGCAGGTGATGAGGTAGTTTTAAATTTTGCACCAGATAATAGTTGTGTATTACGCACTGCGTGGCTTTTTGGGCCTGGGCAACCGAATTTTATTTCAAGGCTTATTCAAGAATTTTGTGCCAAGGAAAAATTAAGTATAGTGCATGATCAGGTAGGGTCTCCTACATATTCCATGGACTTAGCAAGATGGAGCATGCTTGCCGCAGAAAAAAAATTGACGGGCCTTTATAATGCCGTCAATAGTGGTCGTGCATCTTGGTATGAACTGGCTTGTGAAGCTGTTTCCATTGCAGAGCTCACATGCTATGTTACCCCCATAACCACAGATGAATGGCCATATAAGGCTCAACGTCCTCCTTTTTCTGTGCTTAGCAATCAAAAATTAACCGATGCTATTGGTGTTACACCAAGGGCTTGGCCTCAAGCCTTGCGAGAATATATTTTTAGTGAACATTTGAATAGAGATCTTATTGGCGCTTAATAAGCTGTTGAAGGAGTTTCTATGCAAGATGTTAAAAAAAAGTTATTTTTTATAATACTACTTTTTGTCCTTATAGTTCCTACGCAAGCCATGAGTATTCCGCGCAGTCTTGAAGAGTTGAGTGGCTATTCTAATCAAATGACGGTGACCAATGTATTACATGGGGGCATTGCTTCATTTTATCGACCTCAATTTGGCAGAATGGTGGATGCAGACCTGAGTATGAATAAGCATGAACCTGTGTTTATTGTGTACTTTCCTGAAGGGCCGCGCATATATCCGCAAAAAATTATGGTGTGGCATCAAGTT
>CAZBDD010000271.1:0-3037 GCA_964490475.1 uncultured Desulfovibrionaceae bacterium | reverse complement strand
TTAGACGCATTGAACACACTTATGTCTTTGCCATCTGAAGATAGAGAAGCTGGTTCAACGGTAGATTTTGGCCCTCTTGATCCTGCATTTACCTTAGAAAATGTAAGCTTTGCTTATCCCAATGCGGCAAGGACAGCCGTGGAAAATTTATCCATACACATTGCACCAGGCGAAAAAGTAGGTGTTATTGGGCGTATGGGGTCGGGAAAATCAACCTTGATTCGCTTGCTTATAGGGCTCTATCAGCCCAAAGACGGCGCAGTAAAGTTTGGAGGTATTGATATTCGCCAAATGGCCGGCACAGACTTACGCACACGAGTAGGTTTTGCCCCGCAAGACACAGTACTTTTTTATGGTACCGTACGCGATAACATTGTACTAGGAGATCCTTTCGTCAGTGACCAAAGAATGTTGCGTGCCGCTGCTATCTCCAGTGTATCTGACTTTATTCGTACCAAACCAGAAGGTTTCGGAACACAAGTGGGTGAGCAGGGCAAAGCCCTTTCTGGAGGACAACGTCAAGCCATTGGTTTGGCACGCGCCTTGGTACGTGACCCAGAAGTGCTCATACTTGATGAACCCACCAGTAATATGGATACATCGTCTGAACACATAGTGCAGTCACGCCTTATGCAACATATGAAGAACAAAACCCTTATCCTCGTCACACACCGCATGAGTATGCTTAAGTTGGTAGATAGACTTGTAGTTATGGATGGCGGACGTATTGTGGCAGATGGCCCGAAAGATTTAGTTATCGATAAATTACGCAATTCTTCTGCAAGTAAAGAATTAGATACCAAAGAAGTAGCCGTTTAATATATGCAGTAGCATTTTATTTGAGGTAAAATATGCAAAATGATCAGAAAAATGCACCTTCACAGAAAAGCTTAAATAATACAGCTTTAGAAGATATGAAAGCCGCTGCGGAAGTGGCGGAAAGTGAGCGTCAGGCAAAGAATAAAGTATTGCCCGATGAGCTTGTCTATGCAGACGTGGTAGAAGCTGCCTTGCAACGCAATCCTACCATGCATGCACGCATGCTTTCTTTAGCAACAGGGCTGTTTATTGCCATTTTTATTGGCTGGGCAGCATGGGCTGAAGTGGATGAAGTAACGAGAGCCGAAGGCAAGGTTATCGCCTCTCAAGGCACACAAATGATACAAAACTTGGAAGGGGGTATCTTACAAGCCATTCTAGTACGTGAAGGGCAGATTATTACCCAAGGTACTCCGCTTGCTCGACTTGATAACGAGGTTGCTGCCTCTACTTTTCGTGAAGCATTAACAAAATCTTTAGAAAGTCGCGCTGCTATTGCTCGCCTTGAAGCGGAATTGTCTGGCGAAGAACCCGTTTTTGCCAAGGATATTCAAGAAACAGCACCACAAGTTATACGAGATCAAATCACTGTTATGGAAGCACGCAAATTGCAACGCGAAAGTGAACTACGTTTATTAGACTCTCAATATAACCAGCGCTTACGTGAAGTAGAAGAGCAAGAGACGCGCAAAGCCTCTGTAGCACGTAACTTAGCCCTTGCCATTGAACAGCGTAATACAGTAGCACCGCTTTTACAGCGTAAAAACTATTCGCGCATTGAATTTCTTGATTTAGAACAAAAAGTTTCTAACCTTGAAGGCGAATTAAGCGGCCTTGCAGCTTCTATACCCAAAACACAAGCCGCCGCCACAGAAGCAAAGCAACGTATCGCTTTTCGTAAGGCTGAATTAGATGCGGCCATTACCGAAGAGATTAATAAGCATCGTATTGAATTAAACTCTTTAAAAGAAACCCTTTCTGCTGGTAGTGACCGCGTTACTCGTACCGTCATGCGTGCGCCAGTAAATGGTACAGTACAACAAATTCATATCAATACTATCGGTGGTGTTGTAAAGCCAGGCGAACCCATCATGGAAATAGTGCCCTTAGATGACACTCTCTTGGTAGAAGTAAGAGTACGCCCCTCTGATGTAGCGTTCTTGCACCCCAACCAAAAAGCCATGGTTAAATTTTCTGCCTATGATTTTGGTATTTATGGTGGCCTTGAAGGTGTACTAGAACAAATCAGCGCTGATACCATTGAAGATAAAAAGGGAGAGGTATTTTACCTTGCCAAGCTACGTACACAGAAAAATGGTATCGTATATCATAACGAAACCTTACCCATTATTCCTGGCATGACAGCCACGGCAGATATTTTAACAGGTCGTAAAACTATTTTAGACTATATTTTAAAACCTATTTTAAAAGCACATCAAAACGCTTTGCGTGAAAGGTAGGATACCGCGTTGGCACAATTTTCCCCTAAAAAAACTCGCTATCGTAGCATAATCTTGGTGTTGCTGATCATGATTACCATGACGGCCTCTTCTGTACTTTTTGCTACATACTCATTACGCACGGCCTCAAAAAATATGTTGCACGGCTTACAAATTACTCTTAATGCCGATGCTACAACCAAGAGTGCTGTGGTAAAATTGTGGCTAGATAGCTTGCAACTTGAAACAAAGCGTTTCGTTTCTAAAGATATGTTGCGCTTGTACAGTGCTGAATACCTAGTGCATAATACACAGTTAGAAAGTGGTAAGCTTCCTTCATGGGCAAAGCAGTCCGGCACCGGAGAGCTTGATCTACAAAGTACTAAGGATGCCTTGCAACAAGAGCTTGTAAACTTTATGAAGCAGGTAGAAGACGTGGTGGACGTGGGTATTTGGGATACAAATCTCAAACCACTCTTTATGTCCTCTGATCACATAACAGCCTTAACGCCATTGCAAGATGGCATTATGCGCAAAACTTTGAGCGATGGAAAAGCGCATTTTTCTAACATTTACGACAGCCCCAATGGATTAATGGCCAACTTGGCTTACCCCATTTTGCCACCGGAATATACAGACCTTGATCTAACAAAACCAGTGGCTGTAATTATGCTATATGTACCTCTAGAAACAGCTTTAGCGAAACTTTTGCAAAATGAAGTGGGCACAAGAGCGCCCTATCGTCTTATGCAATGGGCTGAAGGTTCCGAAGAATTATT
>CAZBDD010000270.1:0-3038 GCA_964490475.1 uncultured Desulfovibrionaceae bacterium | reverse complement strand
ATGATTACTTTTTATTTACAAAAACATGGGCTTATGGCTTGATGTTTGTAACCTTACCTGCTTTTGTGGTTTATTGGTGCTATGTTCTTTTTCCTTGTAAAAAAGGTGAAGATTGTCAAGAACATGACAATGACCATTAAAATCTAATTAACATTCATTAAAGAAAGGGAAGCTTCGGTTTCCCTTTCTTTAATGACATCCCCTTGTGGATTTTACGTGCTATTGAAGACCTCTGCAAAAATTTTAATACTTTAAGGGAAACATCGTTTTCTTTTTTTATACCTAGCGAAAGAAATATTGTGACTCAGGCATGGAATAAGCACGATTATTACACACCTCCCTTACAAGCTTTGTTGCTGTGGCATAGCCTTTCTTTATTTTGGTTTTGTGGGCTTTTAGCGGCAAAATATCCTCTCATGGGTTTTGCTAGCATGCTTCTTTTTCTCTGTATAGATTCTCGTTTATGGACATGGCGTGCTGTGCTGTTTGCGTTATTTCTTTTTTGCTTAGGCATGCTTGCTATTATGCAAAATATGCCTCAGCGTCCTGCCATACCACCATGGACACTTTCTGGCTCTGTCCCCAAAAACATACAGCTACAAGGAGAGGTAAGTCATGTGCAATCTTTGCCCGATGCACGCCTACGCATTTTTTTAAAGAATGTACATGCAGTGGAATATCCACAAACTCATAAACTTGCGGGGCTTACAGTCTGGACGTGGGAACAAAAATATAAGGAACAAGGGGAGGGCGTTAGAAATACTTCATGGACGCGACCTTTACCGGGGCAAAGCGTACGCATTACGGCTAAGGTGCGCAGTACAGAAGGATTTCGTAATAGATGGAGTAGTGATTTTGGCGCGTATTGGCAAAATCAGGAAGTTTTTTGGCGTATATGGAGCCGTGCTGACCAAGGAAATCCTATAATTTTTGGTACACCTTATTTCTTGGCACAAGCGCGCGAATATGTACGTAAAAAGTTATATGCAGCTCTTTCTGATGGTGTTCAGGGACATGAAAATGGTAATAAGCAACAGGCACAGGCTTTTTTACCCGCCTTATTGATGTATGAACGTTTTGGCCTTAGTGAGCAAACCATGGAGCGCATGCGTGCGGCTTCCTTGGTACATTCTTTGGCACTTTCAGGGCAGCATTTATGGCTGGCAGTGTATTATGCTGCATTTTTAGTTTTTATTTGTGCTTATTTTTTTCCGCGAATTTTTTTGTACATACCCAAAAGAAAACTCTTAGGACTTGTAAGTTTACCGCTGGCTTTACTCTATTTGTGGATTGGCAATGCGCCGCCATCGCTTATTCGCGCAGCTCTCATGCTTGCTTTGGCATTGTTTTTTTATTGGCGCATGAAGCTTATGCTTTTGGGGCATATTCTTTTATGCACAGCCTTATGCATTACCTTGTATTCTCCCCTTGCTTTTTATAACTTGAGTCTGCAGCTTTCATTGTTGTGTGTAGGCAGTATTTGTTTGTTACTTCCTGTTTTGAGGCGACTGCCCTTTTTATTGGTATCTAAGAGAGATATACAGCAATTTGCTACAGTAAAGCGCTATACACATAACTTTTTAAAAACAATCGTAAGCATTTTTTGTATATCTTTAGCCATTCAATGTGCTTTACTGCCTATTTTCTTGACTTATTTTCCCCCTAGCGGTGTATGGTTTATTAGTAATGTATTTTGGTTGCCAATTTTAGCTTGCTGGGTTCTCCCTGTTGGGGCTTTAGGAATGCTTTTTTCCTTGTTTTCTTGTTTAGAAGTGGCAGCGGTGTTGTTACAAATTGCTTCTTGGCCTTGTGAACTGCTTTTACAATGCCTTGCATGGATGGATAGCCAAAATTTATTCTCTTTTTCGGCCTTGGTGCGTCCTGCTTGGACTACAGTGCTTGCGTGGATTCCCCTCTGTTTAGCACTTGCCCTTTTGGTGGGGCGTGTATCATGGCATGATTTAAACTTTAAAAAAAATTCTTCTGCGCATAAAATTCTTACAAGGCTCACAGTTTTATCAGCTTTTTTGCTTTGTATTGGGCCAGTGCAACGCTATATAGCGCATTTTTCAGACCATGTGGTGCTTGAAGTCATGGATGTGGGACAAGGGCAAGCTGTGGCACTGACGCTTCCGGGTGGGCAACGTTTGCTTGTGGACGGAGGAGGCAGCTTTTCTTCTCGATTTGATCCGGGAACAGATTTAGTTTTGCCAAGCCTTGTGTATAATACCTCGCCGCGCCTCTGGGCCATGATAAATACGCATTCGGATGTAGATCATTTACGTGGCCTGCTGCATATTTTACCTTTGGTTTCCGTAGAACATTTTTTTAATAATGGAGAAAAATTTTCAGCCACCGATAGGGCGCTATGGCATGCTAAGGCGCAAATACGACCTTTACCCAAAAAACAAGCATTATTTGCTGGCATGGAAGTACCGCTTCCTGTGAGCGGAGAGCAAAATATTTTTCTGGAAGTACTTTGGCCGCCAAAGGCAGAAGATGCTGCAGGAAATAACGCTTCGTTAATTTTGCGTTTGGTGCAAAAAGAAGGCGCACAACGAATAGGTATTGCTTTGCTGTGTGGCGATGCAGAAAAAGATGTTTTACAAGCCTTACTTGATGCAAAAAAGGACATTTCTGCGCAAGTATTATTATTGTCGCATCATGGTGCAAAAGATGCTTTGCTACCGGACTTTTATCGCAAAGTACAGCCTCTTATGGCATTTGTAAGTGCAGGGCGACAAAATGCATTTGGGCATCCTCATTATGTAGTACGAAAAGCCTTGCAGAATTTGGATATTCCTTTATATTCAACAGCCAAATCTGGGGCTATACGCGTTTATTGGAGTCGAAAACAGCAAAGTTTGCATATGGAAGCAATGGTAGACTGAAAGGATATTTCTTAAGGATTAGAGAAAGTGTGGATTTTTTCTAGAAAAAAATATTTATTATATCATTTGTATAGTATTATTTTTTTTAGGATTTTTTTTAAAGGAAAAATTGTCTTGCTTGCATTTTTATAATCTTTATTGTAGTGT
>CAZBDD010000269.1:0-3056 GCA_964490475.1 uncultured Desulfovibrionaceae bacterium | reverse complement strand
CAAAGATTTTTTACTCTCCTTACAAGAACACGGCGACAGAGCCGGCCTTTCCACCAAAGGGCAAGGCCTTTTACAAGGTAAACAAACAGATTTAGTCTCGTGGTTTGAAGACGCCTTTCTTGAAACGCTAAAAAATGTACGCTCTGCCCCAGACGCAGAGCTCTCCCCTTTAGCAGATAAACCTCTTGTATTACTCACGGGTGGCAGTAGCGCTTGGCCCTTTGTGCTTGATGTGGTACGCCAAACATTGGGTAATAATAGCAAAATTCTTATTGGCGATGAACCCTACGCTGATATTGCCAAGGGACTAGCACAATATGACATATTAGCAGCGCATTTGCGTGAAGGGCGCCAAGCTTTGCAAACAGAATTGCCTTCTTTTATGAATGAACGCATTCGCCGCCATGGTATCGAACGCATTTTAGAAAATGGCTCCCACATGCTTATGCAAGATATGGGGGCTTTCTTGCGCAATGTTGTGTTGTTACCGGAATTTCGACGTTACAGAGAAGAAGGCGGTTCCCTTTCCAAGCTTATGGAAGGCATAGCCAAGGCCCTTGTAGAAGAAGAAAGCCGCATCCAAGGTTTATTAGATACTGCCATGACTCGTATGGGGCGTAATATTGTAGACGCTTGCCGTAAAGAGCTTAAAGACTGGTTTCACGAAAAAGGCATTCCCATTGTACCTGAGCGCTTGGAACAAACGTGGATAGCCTTAGCCATGGATAATTTCATCGCACGCATGGGCGAAGAATTGGGAAAATCCACCTTAAGTCAAGACCGCAACGCCGCAGAAATGGCCACCATGGTGGCAGCTCCAGGGCTTGCGGCATTGGCGGCATCAGGCGCCCCCATTACAGCCACCTTACTTGGTGTCAGCGGTCTTGTGCTTATGAAGGTCTTTAATTTAGATAAATGGGTGGTAGGTAAAGTATTATATGTGCCTGTACCGGGCTTATTGCGCCGCCGTATTTTTGGTGAGGCGCGTTTAGAAAAATTATGTGACGAACAATTAAAATCCTTTAGTGCTGAATTTAAAAAACAAATTCTACAGTCATGGAAGGAGAGTGAAGGGCACATTATGGCTGAAGCCGCCAGAGTAGCCGGAGAAGAAATAGCTTCGCTAGATATATTAAACATTACACCAGCATAGAATAAAACCAAGTAACTTCATATGAGGCTGTTGAAAAACAGTACTCTGTGTCATCAATACAAAAAAGCCAAATTGCTTATGTATAGCTAATACACTAAGTATCTGGCTTTTTTTATTTTCTTAAATTTCATAATTAGAGACCACACACTTTTGTAATTGTGCAGAGGTCTTAATTTTAATAAGAGGTTTTTATGTAATCACTTGACAAGTGTCTTTATAGACATTATTCTTAAAATTCATTGATTTTTCGTGTAACTTCACTACTGGAAAAAACATGGGGTAAAATATGAACCTTGAGTACTTTGTAGAAAATTTAACTAAAGAACTAGGTGCAGATACAATGACCATGGAAAACGAAAACACGTTTTCCATACGCCTTGGTGAGTATGATTTTTTTATTGCTTATAGAGCTGATCTTAAAGGTATTTTATTGCACGCTTCTGTGGGCGTACACAATAATAAACCTGAAACATTAGCTTATTTATTAACCATGAATACTTTTTTTGCCAAAAACCACGGTGTTTGCCTTGGTATTGATGATGCTGTCATTACAGCACAACAAGTAATAGTTGTGGCAGATATACAAGACGACCCTGCCTTCATGCCTTCTTTTATGGATCAATGCTCTCTCTTTTTAAAAGCTATTTTCCTATTACTACAGTACTTTGATAACGAAAAAATCTTTTATCAAGATGTAACAAAAAGTATTACTGAAATGAACAAGGAACAAGATCCCTGCGCAAAGGTGGGGATTCGCGTATAACAATTCTTCATCCTAACAAAAAGGAATTATATGTCTAACACTTTGAATAATATCCCTTTTCAGTCCACTGTAGCTTTTTCTTCTTATGACATGCAAACCCATGGAAATCTTAAACAAATAGGCATGATGCATCAACT
Organism: uncultured Desulfovibrionaceae bacterium; assembly: GCA_964490475.1. Classification (GTDB taxonomy): domain Bacteria; phylum Desulfobacterota; class Desulfovibrionia; order Desulfovibrionales; family Desulfovibrionaceae; genus CAYJAD01. Next base: position 1,003 of record CAZBDD010000269.1, on the reverse strand, counting down.
TTGTAGAAACATAGCCGACACTTTTCGGAACATGAGCAGTACGGGAAGATTACATATAGCGCAACGTAATGGGCAAGTAGCTGCAAAAATGTGTGAAACTTTAGAAAAATTTTACACATCCATAAAAGATGCCCCAAATTCCACTGAGGTACAAAAAAGTACCCTGCAAAAACTTCACAGAACAGCATGCAATTATATGGACAGTATTAAAAAAGAAATTTCTGAAGGAAATTTTTCTGCGGAAAAAAAAGAAGTCTATACCAATCATCTTAATGATCTTTCAGAGGTCTCTCAACTTAGCTTACCAAAAAAAGTTTCAGCTTTAAAAATGTTTCACATGCTTTTAAATAAACAGACTGATTTTAAAAACAATTCTACTGCCAACGAAAATTTAAAAACCTCCATTAACAAAGCTCTCAGCAAAGAGCTACTAAAAACAGGAAGTTACTCTAATGAAAACTTAGTAAATCTGTATGCTGTTGACTTAATTCGTAATAGACCAACTTTGGGGACAATGAAATTTGAGCATGATGGGGCGAAAGGCGTACTTGAAAAAGGAGAAAGCCATCAAGATTTTGAGCTTGTGCAAAACATGAAGCAGGAGAATCCAGATTTCAATAATGACACACTTACAGCACATTATGCTGACCGTAAATTCTTAGAATTTCTGGGTAATGATGCTTCCTATAAAGATTTAATATATTATCTTTCCTCTCAATGTGGAATGGACTTATACGTTTTGGGAGACGCTCTGAATGATGTGTTCCCAGGCTTAAGTTTCGATTCTGGGCATTTCTTTCCTGCAATGCATGAACTTTCATATTCTGTGAAAGATGATGGTTCTGACATAATCGTTACTTTTGCAGGCAATCTTGACATTTCTGGTGCCTCTGTTAAAAATATTTTTAAGCAGAAAATCACAGCACAAGTTGTTATTCCAAGAGGGCAAGACTCTGGTGGGCAACTCCCTTTTATACCAGATTTCAAGGTGAACCTCAGCATG
>CAZBDD010000268.1:0-3059 GCA_964490475.1 uncultured Desulfovibrionaceae bacterium | reverse complement strand
GAAGAACATGTCCATAGGGCGGAGCTCTTTTCTACCCTCACAGGCCTTGCCATGGGGGAGCCCCTTTCCTTTGCTTCTTTACTAAGACTAGCTGAACACGAACAGGGGCTATTCAAAGACTGCCAGCACATGCCCCGTGCAGTGCTACTTAACAAATTTGATACCCTAGCCCTTGAGGAAAAAACTCTCGTGGAGTGGAACACAAGCCTGCAAGCGCAGGCAATACCATGGTGGTATGGCTCTTTGCAACAAAACACCTTACACCTTTTGCATGATGCAAAGTAAAACCTTACAATTGACAAAAGAAAAAACGAGCAAACCAACAAACTGAAATTGACATACATAAACATATAAATTGCAAAAATAAAAGCATTTTGATTTTAATAATCAAAATGCTTTTATTTTTACAATTTTGAAAACAAGCGCGTTTTGAGGGGGGTCTGGGGGGAACTTTTTGGCGCAAGCAAAAGTTCCCCCCAGAAAATTTTTTAACTCTCAGCCTAACGTAGCCTTAGCGAGATTTTACCATAAAAGCCATAATGGCTTCTAGCACCCCACCGCCTATGGCCAAACCTTTATCTGAAACTTCATCAATGTATTTAATATCAGCGCGCGGATCTACATCACCCAACTTCGTGCGCATCTTTACTGGCGTTTCCGTGCGCAAAAGTCCGCGTATAACTCCTGCAAAGACGGCTTTAAAAACATGTTTTCCTGAGGGACCTTCAAGATAGCCTAAAGTATCTCCCTTTTCTACCAGATCACCGATGGAACGTTCTGTATAAAATGTACCTGCTTCATGAGCCCAAAAAACACGTTCCACAGAATAGCCCTGCACGGGAGCCGGCGCCCCTGTATTGGGAAGAGCACATCCGTCGTAAATAACACGGCTTAAGTAATGCCCGCGCATGGTTTCTATCACTGCATGCACATCATGACCGGCACTAAAGCCCGGTCCAAGCCCAATGACTAAGGAAGCCATGCCCTTATGCGTGCCTAAGTTTTTTTTAGCCAAGATGGCATCTACTACCACGTCAGCCTGTAATGCTTCAAGGCAATGCCCTTGCGTATCTATCAAGAGAGGAATATGACCTTGCTCCCAATGTTTTTCTAGTTCATGAATGTCTTTTACGTGCACAGCGTGTATTCCCTCTACACACATAGTACCTGCATGCACGGCTTCAGAAAAAGCCACAGTGCGGCGTACCGCTAAAGGATGCTCTGTTTCTAGAAAAAGAATTTTACGCAAGCCACTTTTATAAAGTCGCATGGCAACGCCGCTGGCTAGGTCTCCGGCTCCACGAATAACAATAAGAGGAAGAGAAATGTTTTCCATAAAATATCCTTATTACTTCACAAGCAGGCTATATTTTTCATAAGCTTGCTGTGTGTCAATATCAATAAAAGGGCCTTGCTCTTGAAGAGGCACAAATTTTTGACAAAAAAGAGAGCTTTTTAGTAACACTCTTGCTCCTGTATCCCCTTCTAGCTGTAATACACGAGAAAATTCTACCGAAGGAATGATGACGGGGTTACCGCGTTGCGGTTCTTGCTCAGATTCACTTTGCTTACAGGGTATAATCCAGCTCTGCGGTTGTCCTTTTGCTGTTACAATTAAGGTATTGAGTGTTTCAGCAGTTAAAAAGGGTTGATCTCCTAATAAAATCATGGCCCCTTGTATTTGAGGTGAACTATGCATGACCACATGCTGTATGCCTGTTTTTAAAGCTTCTGCTTGCCCCAAAGCACGCAAAGGATTTTCTAACACAGTACAACCAGAGAAATCCACTTGACTGCGCAATGCATCCCCTGATTCAGTGCCTTGCTCCGGTAGGATTACTAGAATTTTATCTAAAAAACTTTGCTTAGCTGCATCCACAACATATTGCAAAAGAGGACGCTGTGCTTTTTTTGACAAGGAGTCTGCTGGCCACGGCAAGAGCAATTTGTTCTTGCCCATACGTGAAGAGAGGCCTGAAGCTAAAATAAGTCCATATATATGGGAATTACGCGTTTCCACACCATTTCCTACAACAGCACCAAGGGTTTTTGCTGCCAAGCTGCATTTTCTGATAAAGTTTGCACAAAGCCCACTTCCCAAGCTTCGTCGCCTTCCTCAAAAAGCTTTTTCCTCACTTCATCCACCTTATGACTAGGCACAGCCAATAACAACCCCCCGGATGTTTGTGTATCAAAAACTAAGCTTTCTAAATTTATATCTATTTTATGAGGTACATGGGTAAAAGCCTGCCAAAATTTACGATTAGCATGACTTCCAGCTGGAATAAGCCCATTTTTTGCGTACTCTATTACATGCGCCATGGCAGGAAGAGCCTCACAATGTAGCACAGCTTGTACTTTGGAGGCGCGAGCCATTTCAATAACATGTCCCCCAAGGCCAAAGCCGGTAATATCTGTGGCGGCTTTCAAAGAACATGCAGTTAAAACCTTGCCTGCTCCTTTATTAAGCTTAGAACACCATTTGGCAATGAGGGCTTCACTTTCCTCAAAATCATCCCATCGTGCTTTCACACCAGTAGATAAAATTCCTGTTCCCAAAGGTTTAGTTAAAAGCAATGTATCTCCAGCTTGCAAACCATCGTTAGTGGCTTTTTTAGCGGGATCAATAATACCCGTCACCGAAAGGCCGTATTTAATTTCATTGTCTTCAACGGTATGCCCACCCACAAGTACAGCTTCTGCCTCTGTTAAAGCATCTAGCCCACCTTGAAGGATTTGTGCCACTACATCTTCACCCACTAAACCATGACATGCTGTGGGAAAAAACAACATATTCATGGCACACCACGGAGTTCCACCCATGGCATAAACATCTGAGAGAGCATTAGCCGCAGCAATACGCCCAAACATATAGGCATCATTAACAATAGGAGTCAAAATATCCACTGTTTGAACTAAGGCTACAGCGCTAGGAACTGTCACCAATGCTGCATCTTCATTATGTGCGCGCCCAGCAAGTACACGGCTTTCCAAATGAGTATGAGCCGAAGCCGCAGGACGAACTTTTTCTAATATACGCTCCAAAACCTCTGGAGCCA
>CAZBDD010000267.1:0-3079 GCA_964490475.1 uncultured Desulfovibrionaceae bacterium | reverse complement strand
TAGGTGCCAGAACTACATTCTACACGAAAGCGCACAAAAGGAAGGCGCACATCTAGCACTTCCATTTGCGAAATTTCTATTGTTTTCATCTTGACCGGCGTTTCTTTTCCGGCTCGAGCCAGCTTATATAAAGCTTGCCCTTGATGCTTTGCAGCAGAGTAAGGGGGAACTTGTTGTTCACTTTTTCCAAGCCATGCCTGCAAAGCTTCGTGTACGGTGTCTACGCTTATGTGTTCCCAAGGGCGTTGCGCAATAATTGTGCCTTCAGCATCCCATGTATCACTTTCTTGTCCAAGACACAGAGTACCGCTATAGATTTTATTGCCATCTGTCAAGAGATGACCTGAAATCTTGGTAGCGTGCCCAAGCAAGACAATAAGCACACCTTCTGCCATGGGGTCAAGAGTTCCGGCATGACCGATTTTCTTTTGTCCCAAGCGTTTAAGTGTAGAAAGACAACGCGCAGAAGTAGGCCCTTTGGGTTTGTTTATTATAAAAACACCGTGAGCTTGAGGTTGCTTTTCAACCTCTTGTATATTTTTTATGAATTGCATTTTTATAAAATATCTTAATAATTATTGTCGTTAAGCCAAGTACGAATACTTTGGAGTACAAGTTCATAACTTTTTTGCAAAGATAAATGTATAGTGGCTCCGGAGGCGTTTTTATGACCGCCGCCACCCAAGGTAGCTAAAATTTCACGCACATCCACAGGACCGGAAGAGCGCAAACTGACTTTACATTGTTCTGCTGTGTCTTCACGTACAAAACCGGCGATATGTACCCCTTGTAAACGACGTAAATGCTCTGAAAATCCCTCAAGGTCTTCTTTTTTGGCATGACAATACTGTAAATCTTTCAAGGAAACACAAGCCAGTGCAATGCTTTTTTCGCGATCTAGTTTAAGACGTGACATGAGCTTGCCCCATAGGTGCATACGTTCTAAGCGCCATGTATTATCAAGCTCTTTACGCAAAGGAGTGATTTCTAAGCCTAAACGCAATAAGTAGGCACATAGCAAAAAAACATCTTCATTTGTGTTGCCATAGGTTAAATTGCCTGTATCAGAGCTTATAGCTGTATAGAGGCTACGCCCTATGGCTCCGGTAAGGGGAATATCCATGGCATGCAGTAGAGCTGCTATCATTTGCCCTGTGGCAGCCATGGTGCTGTCTGCCCAATTATATTCAGAGGCAAAGTGAGGATTTTCGAGATGATGATCTATATTTATTGTGGGGTAAGAAAGTACATGCTCTTGTATATCGCCCAAACGTTGCGCATCACCGCAATCTAATATGACCACCACTTCTGGTGCATCTTTACCTTGGGGGAAAGTTTGTAGCAAAGGGCCTGTATAGTCCATCCATTGCAAATAATCAGGAATGGAGGAGGCATTACCTATATAAACGGTTTTGCCAAGGGATATAAGCCCATGAGCCAAAGCTAAAGTAGAACCGAGGGCATCGGCGTCGGGACTGGCGTGGGAAACAATGCCTATGATGGAAACATTATGTAACAATGGTGCAATTTCTGCTGCCTTTGTATAATGAGCCTTGGAAAAAAGTTCTATTTCATAGGACATAATAATAAAAAACCTTGCTAAAATGCTTACTCAGCCCGTTGAAAAGTGCCAGCCATTAAAAATCACGTTGAGTGTCTATCTTTACTACACAAGCATCTAGATTTTTTTATCTGAATTTTTTGTGCAAAATGGCAAAATATTGTCTTAACAAATTGTTAGGCGGCGTAAATATCAATGTGGCTATATATCATTTCTTCGGGGCAAACTGCTTCCATCATGGCTAAGCATTTGTCCATACGACTTTGTAAATGCTGCTCACTATTAGAAAGAGAGCAAACCGCCAAACGCAAATGCGTCATGGAATCTGCTGTTCCTGCTTCGGCAATGGCTACATTAAAGGTATTGCGTACTTTTTGCTTTAGGCTATTAGCTACACGTCTTTTTCCTTTTAAGGAGTCATTGCCATGTAAAACATATTCCACCGTCAGCACTGCTACTAACATATTCATACTTTTCTCACAATGAATAAAGTGAAAGTATTTGGGGGGAGCCATGCCAAATACTCGTAAAGTATTCAGTAAGACTCCCCCCAAAGATATATGTTTAAAGCGTTGCAGCTTCTTCTATCATTTCAAAGGCCTCTATAACGTCACCAATTTTGATGTCATTGTAGTTTTCAAGACCTATACCGCACTCGTACCCTTTTAGCACTTCTCTGGCATCGTCTTTAAAGCGCTTAAGCGAGCTGACTTTACCTGTGTAAATAACCACACCATCGCGTAGCAGGCGTACAGCGGCATTACGAGTAATTTTACCATCGGCCACGTGACAACCAGCAATAACACCCACTTTGGGTACACTGATGGCGTCGCGTACATCGGCTTGGCCAAGATATTGTTCACGCTGCACAGGGGCAAGCATGCCTTGCATGGCGCTTTTGATATCATCGGCTAATTTGTAAATAATGTCATAATAACGAATATCCACATTTTCATGTTCGGCCACTTCTTTAATTTTAGCTGTGGGGCGAATGTTAAAGCCAATAATGATGGCTTGTGATGCTGAGGCCAAAAGAATATCTGATTCAGAAATGGCTCCGGCACCGCCATGGACAACATTAATACGCACTTTTTCGGTGCTGAGTTTGTTAAGTCCCTCAGTAATAGCTTCCAAGGAGCCCTGTACGTCGGCTTTAAGCACAAGGTTGAGCGTAAGCGCTTCTTGATCTGAAGCGCGACGTGAGAGGAAGGTTTCCAAGGTGACCTTAGATTCTTTAGCTAAAGCACGCTCTCTTTGTTTGGTAGCGCGTGTTTCGGCAATGCGGCGAGCCAATTTTTCATCAGCCACACACACAAACTCTTCACCAGCTTCTGGAACGCCATCAAAACCCTGTACTTCTACAGGAATAGACGGACCGGCATCTTTAACTTTTTTGCCTTGGTCATTAAATAGGGCGCGCACACGTCCGGAGAATACGCCACAAACAAAGGTATCGCCTTGGTTTAACGTGCCTTCTTGTATAAGAACGGTGGCTACAGGGCCGCGGCCTTTATCTAA
>CAZBDD010000266.1:0-3103 GCA_964490475.1 uncultured Desulfovibrionaceae bacterium | reverse complement strand
AAAATGGACAACCTGGTATGGGCAGTCAATGCCATGGGCGTAAAGGGGAAAACCTAGTGCTACATCTGCCAGAGGGTACGTTGATATTTGAGCAAACCCCCGAAGGCGAAGTGTTAATAGCGGACCTTACCGATGTGGATGCTGAGTTCGTATTGGCGCATGGCGGGCGCGGCGGCAAGGGGAATGAACACTTTAAATCTTCCACCATGCGAGCACCGCGTTTTTCTCAGCCGGGTGAAATGGGTGAAGAACGTACTTTGCGCCTTGAGCTGAAAATATTAGCCGATGCCGGCCTTGTGGGTTTACCCAATGCAGGAAAATCTACTTTTATTTCTAAAGTATCCGCAGCACGTCCTAAAATTGCCGCCTACCCATTCACAACGCTTATTCCTAACCTTGGGGTTATGATTGATGAATTTGACCCAGGGCGACGTATGGTGCTAGCCGATATTCCTGGCCTCATTGAAGGGGCTCATACTGGACAAGGGCTTGGTACGCGATTTTTAAAACATGTAGAGCGCACGCGCTTTATAGTACATATTTTAAGCATCGAAGATATTTCTATGGACGATCCTTGGGCTGGTTTTGAACTTATCAATGGTGAATTACGTCAATTTGATGCTGGCCTTGGCGAACGTGTGCAGGTAGAGGTTATCAATAAGATTGATACTGTGGATGAAGAAATAGTGGAAACCTTAAAAGCTAAGGCTGCAGAAGATAATCGACCTATTTTCTTTATATCCGCCATGTATGGCGAAGGCATTGACGAGTTGGTGGCTCATATTTGGAAAATGCGCGATGGTCTTGCGCAAAATGCTCCCTTCTTACACTTTAAAGAAATAGAGCGTGAAGAAGAAGACGAGTTTCCTGAAATTGAAGTGGAATACGTGAAAGAATAATTTTTTCTTTGCAATGGCGTAGATAAATGAAGAGGGTACCTATAATGTTGAGCAAAAAAAGAACATGGCTTTTGTTACTTTTGTTGTGTTTGGCCGGTTTTTTATACGTGACTTTTACACACGAACGTTTTGGTGCCGCTCCGGCAGGCGAACGCTTAAAGCGTATGGAACAAATGGCCACCTTTAAAGAGGGTGTTTTTTTCAATACCATGCCTGAACCTACCAACTTGGTGAAAGAAAATTTCTTTGTTCGCATGTATAATATTCACTTTAATAAAGAAGGCCAGCGCACTCCTTCCAAGCCTTTGCCTTCGGTAAAGACGGACTTAAAAGCGCTTGCTGCTAATAATCCTCAAGAAAATGTATTAATACCCTTGGGGCATTCATCTTATTATATGCAACTTCATGGTGTGCATATGCTCATAGATCCGGTTTTTAGCCCGTATGCAGGCCCATTTTCTTTTTTAAACAAAGCTTTTGAGGGCACCACAGTTTACACGGTGGAAGATATGCCCCCCATAGACTACATTCTTATTTCTCATGATCACTATGATCATTTAGATTACGATGTTATGAAAGCCATGGTGGGAAAAGTAAAAAAAGTCATTGCGCCCTTGGGTGTGGGAGCTCATTTAGAATTATGGGGCTATGCACCCGAAGATATTTGGGAAGGTTATTGGTATGATTCAGTGGACTTGGGCAATGATATACAAGTGCATGTGCTACCTGCAAGGCATTACTCCAGTCGGCTTTTTGCTAAAAATCAAACCCTTTGGGCAGGATTTGCCTTTGTCACTCCACAAAGGAAAATATTCTACAGTGGAGATACCGGCTATGGTGATCATTTTCCTGAAATGGCGCAAAAATTAGGCCCCTTTGATTTGGCTATCCTTGACGTGGGGCAGTTTAACCCCGATGGCTGGCCGCATATTCATCTCTTACCAGAACATGCCGCCAAAGCTGCCACAGAATTGGGAGCCAAGCGCTTATTACCAGCACATAATAGTAAATTTGCCATAGCCTTACATGATTGGAAAGATCCCCTCAATATGATTGAGGAATTTAGTAAAGATAAAGGGTATGTTTTGCTAACCCCCACCATAGGCCAAATTATTCGTCTTGATGATGATACACAAAAATTTGATGCTTGGTGGAAAAAGCTTCCTTAGAGTAGAGCGCGCACCTGTATGATGCTTTTTAAGTTTAGGAAGCATTGTTAATTCTTTTCTTGAGGGGGCAGGGGAGCTTTTGCCCAAAAGTTCCCCTGCCCCCTCAAACTTCTCCATTCCCTCAAAATTTAAGACCTCTGCATATATTCTGCTAGCGTGTAACGCTATAATCAAGCAGTATATCTTCCATCTTTTTTAATTTTTCACGTGATTTAGTCTTATTGGTTCGGCCAAACTCCACCACCAACGCTTCAACCAAGGTTAAAGCAGAAACCACAGAATAGTGCGAGCGCGCATTGCTCACGTAAAGCACAGTATCTGCGTGCGCAATGGAGGGGCAAGATGTATGTGTGGTAATAAGTAGTGTGGGGATGTGATGCCGAGAGGCCACTTCCATAGCGTCCAATGTGCGGCTATAAAAACGAGGGCCTCCAAGGGAAAAGGCCACAAAAAGGTCTTTTTGTGTTAAATTAATCAGCTCTTCATACATTTGCCCTGCGCCAGTGGCATCTAACATATGGGCTTTACCAGAAATTTGCTGCATTAAAAAATGCATATAAAAAACCACAGTCTTAGAAGAACGTCCGCCATAAATTCCAATGCGATTTGCTTTTTGTAGCATGGCAGAGGCCGCAGCAAATTGTTCAAGTAATTGTGGGGTAATCATGCCTTGCACTGTTTCCACATTGTCACGGGCTACACTGGTAAGACTGTGCTCCTCGTGGTTTTTAGCATGCTTTCTACCAAGTGAGTGGTCAAAGTCCCACCAAACAGATAAATTGTTGGGCAAAAGTAGCTTACGAATATCTTTTTGCAAGTCTTTGTATTTGCTATAGCCTAAGGCCTTCACCACGCGAACCACAGATGATGTACTGGTATTAGAAGCCGTCGCCAACTCTTCCACCGTTTGAAAGGCTACTTCTTGATAATGACTTTGCAAGTAAGCGCAGACATTTTGCTGCCCACTGGGTAGACTGTTAGCAACTTCTTGAATATGTGCGAGGAGCTTTTCAGCATGTACCTTGAGACGCGTTG
>CAZBDD010000265.1:0-3103 GCA_964490475.1 uncultured Desulfovibrionaceae bacterium | reverse complement strand
CCATAGAAGTCTATAGCCTTGGTAAGGAAGATCCCACCGAAGTGGCTGAAGCCGCCTTACGCATTGCGGATAAATATAATGCCATTATGCCGGGGAATTTACGTGTTCATGAACAGAAAAATATGGCTGATGTCTATACGCAACGTAAAGACCTCATGACGGAAAATGCCCTTATGGGTGTAGTTCTCGTTTTTCTTTGTTTGGCTATATTTTTACGCCCTTCCTTAGCTTTTTGGGTAAGTCTAGGTATTCCTGTGTCTATTTTGGGGGCTTTTTGGTTCTTTACTCCCTTTGGTATCAGTTTAAATGTCATTTCTATGTTTGCCTTTATTATTACCCTTGGCATTGTGGTAGATGACGCCATTGTGGTGGGGGAAAATGTCAGCGCATGGCTTGAGCGTGGCGTGCCGCCCTTAGAAGCGGCTATACGTGGCACCAAGGAAGTGGCCGGCCCTGTAACCTTTTCTGTGCTTACCAACATGATTTCCTTTATGCCCATGCTCTTTATTCCCGGTACCATGGGTAAGGTATGGATGGTTATTCCCCTTATTGTTATTGCTGTTTTTATTTGTTCTTTACTGGAAAGTGTCTATGTGCTTCCCGCGCACTTAAGCCATTTAAAAAAACGTGAAGCTGCAGGCACAAGCAAAAAAAGTGGTTCTCTTCTTACGGCGCCTTTTCGAGCTTTTAGCGCTTGGCAAGAACGTTTTAGTAAAAACTTTATGCATTTTGTGGAACATAAGTTCGGCCCCTTTGTGGGTAAGGTTTTGGAAAAACGCTATATAACTTTAGCCATAGGCATTTCCATATTGCTTTTCACTGCAGGCTATGTGATGTCCGGACGTTTAGGTTTTGATCTAATGCCGCGGGTAGAATCTGATTATGCTTTTGCGCAAGCCATTGTGCCGGCAGGTACTTCGCGTGCAGAGTTGCACAGAGTGAAAAATGCCATGGTGGATGCCGCTCGAGAAGTGGTCGATGCCAATGGTGGCGATGCACTATCTACCGGTATTCAGGCAGAGGTGAAAGATACCACTATTCATGTCTTGGTACATTTGGTAGAGCCAGATATTCGCCCCATAAGCACCGAAGAAGTGACCGAAGCTTGGCGTAAAAATATTGGGGTTATTCCCGGCGTGGAAAGCCTTGTGTTGCAAGCAGACCGCGGTGGGCCCGGCAGTGGTAGTGGACTTACTGTGCGCCTTTCACATCGTGATACGGCTACGTTAGAAAAAGCTGCCGAACAATTGGGAGCGCTTATGGCTACCTACGGCGGCGTGAGCGATGTGGACTTAGGTACAAGCCGTACCATGCGCCAATTTGATGTACGTTTAACGCCGCTGGCGGAGCAATTAGGCTTTACTTCGCAAGAAGTTTCGCATCAATTGCGCTACGCCTTTGAAGGCATTACAGCTTTGCGCCAACAACGTGGCAATAGCGAAATGACCGTACGGGTGCGCTTGCCAGAAGTAGACCGTAAGCAAGAAGCCACCTTTGAAGAATTGATTTTACGCTCCCCGCAGGGGCAAGAAGTGCTCTTGCGTGATATTGTAGATACAGAAGACGGCAGAGCAGATTCTACCATTCGTCATACCAATGGACGCCGTACAGCCACGGTTACCGCCAACATCACACCGGCATCTGCCACAGGCGCCATGATGGAAGTGATTCGCGCTGAAATCATGCCGCAAGTTTTGGCAGATTTTGAAGGTCTTACTTGGGAATTTGGCGGACGCCAGAGTGATATGGCAGATAGTACCACAGCTATGATGCTGGGGCTTATTATGGCTTTGCTAGGTGTGTATGCTTTGCTTGCTATTCCTTTTAAAAGCTACACACAGCCTTTGATTATTATGCTATCCATCCCTTTTGGTATAGTAGGCGCAGTGGCAGGGCACTTTATTATGGGGTATAGCCTGAGTGTTATTTCACTTTTTGGTATTGTGGCTCTTTCTGGCGTGGTGGTAAATGATTCCTTGGTACTTATTGACTTTGCCAATAAAGCACGTCTTCAAGGTATGTCGGCCTTTGAGGCCGTGCGTCAAGCGGCTATTCAAAGAACGCGGCCTATTTTGCTTACAACCATGACTACCTTTTTAGGCTTAATGCCTATTATCTTTGAATCGTCTCGTCAGGCAAAATTTTTGATTCCTGTGGCGCTTTCCTTGGGTTTCGGTATTCTTTTTGCCACTTTCATTTGCCTGTTACTGGTACCGGCTTTCTACATGGTACTGGAAGATGTGCAGGATTGGTTTAAGGCGCGTTTTACTTCGCATGACCAAGAAGAAAATAAAGATGGACAAGGCGGAAAAAAGGCAGAGCAAATGTAAAGCTTTAGCATAGTATACTAAAAAGGCTCCTGCACACTATTTTGTGCAGGAGCCTTTTATTTGATGACGAGCATCTAGAACTTTATACTATGCGGTGGAGATGTGTGCACAAAGCCGCCTTCTTGTTGGTGCTGTACTTGTGTTAATTTTTCTTCTAGGTTTACTAGTTTTTTCTCAAGTATATCAATGTATTTTTGCTGCTCTTGTAAAGCTTCATCGAGCTCTTTGAGCATTTTTTCTTGAAAGTACAGGCTTTCTTCCAGTCGCGCCAGTCTTTGCTCTTCCATGATTTTGTCCTTGTTTTTGTGCTTTTTCTGTACTCTGCTGAGATTTATGGCATTTGCCTCCGCCGTGTTGCTTTTGTTTTTTTTCAGGGGGACGCCCCATATTTGGCATGAGAATACGATGCTGGTGCAAGCGCGCCGCATCGGTGCGTGCTACATAAATAGGTTCTTTTTGTGCGTCTAAGCCTGTATAAAACATGGCAGTGGCTACTGTGCCAGGGGTGGGTATAAAGCATTGCACTTGTTGCGGTTTCCAATGTCTTTCTTCTAGCCAATCGGCAAGATGTTGCATATCTTCATTGCTACAACCGGGGTAGGCACTCATAAGGTACGGCACAACATATTGTTCGCGTCCTACCTTTTGACAATGTTTTTGAAAGGCTTGTAAGAAAAGCTCAAATACATATAAGGGGGGTTTACGCATAAGGTTTAAAACTTCTGGTGCGCTGTGTTCCGGCGCTATTTTAAGCTGTCCACCGGTAAACTCTT
>CAZBDD010000264.1:0-3115 GCA_964490475.1 uncultured Desulfovibrionaceae bacterium | reverse complement strand
AAGCTGCTGCCACAGCCCGTATGCAAGAGCTTATGAAAAAATACCCCACATCGGCCGAAGCTAGCAGAGCGAAAGCTTTTTTAGCAACTAATAAATAATATATTTTAACGTTCCATTGCTGAGAGCTCTATCTGCTTTCAGCAATGAAACTTTCATTGTGCAAAAAAATATAAATTTTTGCTTTATAGTCTTGCTTTTCCATGTCGCATGCATGGGGCAAGGCTTTTGCATAAAATACCTATAGGAAATGACACCATGACATCTTCTCAACACCGTCAAGAAGTACGCTTGGCTTTTACTTCTGATATCTCAAACAGTCCCATCGTATGCCAATTGGTCACCAAGTATCATTTGGTCTTTAATATTTTAAAAGCGCAAATTAGCCCTCGTAAAGAAGGGAGTATGCATTTGGAGCTTATTGGAAATAAAGAAGATATTAAAGCAGGTGTGGAATTTTTAAAAGAAGAGGGCGTCAAAGTGCTTGGCGTGGCCTTACATGTTTGTCGCAACGAAGAACGCTGTATTCATTGTGGTTTTTGTACTGCTTTGTGTCCCACCATAGCATTGCAGGTCAATGTACAATCGCGCTTGGTAGATTTCACTCCTGAGCACTGTGTCGGTTGTGGATTATGCACAAAAACATGCCCCTTGCAAGTTATGCAAAGAGATGTTCAGGAAATTCACTTATAGCAGACCTTCACTCTTCATGATTTAAAAGCCATTGTGAAAAATTCTGTGCTGTATGTTTCTTCATCATGTTTGCCTTCCCTTTTGTTTGAAATGATTAATTTTTAGCCTTTAGTAGTATAGAGGATAACATATGAGCAAGGATACTGTGAGTCAAAAAGAAGATTTTATCACCCCTGTAAAACCTACGACAGTATTGGGCGATGATAGTATAGATGACTTTGAACCCAGCTTGCTTTTTGGTTCTAATAAAAATGATACTTTCGAAGGCACAGATAAAAACGATACTTTTTTTGGCGGTAGAGGCAACGATGTTTTGCATGGTGGTGCTGGCGATGATATTCTGGATGGTGAAAGCGGCAATGATACGCTTTATGGTGGCACGGGGGATGATATTTTATATGGCGATCATGGCGATGATATTCTGCATGGTGGCCCCGGTAATGATATTATGGATGGCGGTCATGGCAATGATATATTGCACGGCGATGAAGGCCATGATAAAATCTACGGTGCTACGGGTGACGATATATTGCATGGCAATGCAGGCAACGACAAATTATATGGCGGAGCAGGTATAGATCTTTTAGAAGGTGGAGATGGGGACGATATATTACGCGGTGGTGCAGGGCGTGATATATTGCGCGGTGATGCAGGCCATGATTTCCTCTTGGGCGATATGCGCGACAAAAGTTTGCAAGGTGGTACCGGCAATGATCTTTTGCAAGTAGATGTAGACGCCTTAAAAAAAATTACTATTCAAGATGTTTTAGTAGATATAGATGGTGGCGAAGGTATGGATATATTGCTTTTTAATGCACATATTCATACTGTAAAATCTTTACTAGTGTCCGGAAGCATTAGCAATACTGAAATGATTATTGTAGGGCCAGTGGATAGAGAAAGCGTGAGTGATGTATTGGCGCGGCTAAAGATAACAGATATTGATGACAATGATAAATATGAATTGCATGGGTGGAAAGCCTCTACAGAAACTATTAATAGCCCACAGGGCATGTATAGAGAGTTCACAAAGCATGTTGGTGCTGATGAGCTTACTATCTTGATAAATACTTTATATCTTCAAAATCCCTAATCGTTCATTGCATCTTATAAGTAAAAATTTCTGCTCAATGCATTAGGCATAAATCTCAAAAAATTACACTGTAAGGAATTATTCATGAAAAAAGCTACTTTTTTGACATGGCTTTTAACTAGTGTTTTGTGCCTGTCTACATTGCACGTAAGTCTAGCTGCAGACTTTGACATACAAAAATATGTTGGGTGGTGGGAAATCGAAAACCCTGTAGGCATTCCGCATCACTATTTAGAAATAGTTGCTGATGATGGTGGCACCGTTTATGTATATAATGCTGCTAAAGAACACCTATTTACAGGCACTATAAGTCGCAATACGGGGAAAGAGCTTCCAAAAGATGACGCTATTGCGCTGAATTTTGCTAAGTATGGCTTACTTGGCGGCACGTTGATAATGGGCGATAATAATCAACGTAAGCTAGATGTGACCGTAGTAGCCGCCATGCCCAAAGTCCCCTTTCTTTTATTAGAAAAAGCCCCTTTTGCTACACAAAGACCCAAAGCCATTGCAGTGAAAGATGCCGGTGAGCACCTGATGAAGATTGTAGGAAAGCATATGGAAGGAATGGCCTTTAGGGAAACAGGCAAGGAAGATATCAAAGGGATTATGTGCACAGCTTTTTCCATAGGGAATAATACCCCCGAGCGCTTTGTTACATTACATCATGTTGCTGTTTGCCCTAAGGGACAAATTTATGTGCTTGATGTGGCGGCAGATAATTGGGAAATCTATGCTGGTTTTTTAGAGTAATTGTTGAGGATTTTGTTTTTTGAAGAGGGGAACTTTCCCTTAAAGGGATAAGTAGCCAAAGCCCAAAAACGCCCCCTCTTCCCTCAAAACACTTTAATTCTCTGGCTATTTTTTCATAAGCAATAAAAGAAGTGTATCTGCAATAGTAAGCAATTCTTTCATGGCGCCATTGCTATGCATAACAGTACCGAAAAGAATTTTTTGCTGATCACGTAAGTAGCGTCTATCCATGACTTGTGGCATGGGTACAGCCAGAGTGGTGGCAAGGCGCTCTGCCAGTAAATAATTTTCTACGCCTTGTAAAAAGATAGGTAAAATGAGCTGCATATCACTGTGTACCTTTTGCCAATATTCCAAAGCTTGTGCCGTGGGAACACAGCCTAAAATTGTACACCATGCTGTGTAGAGATTGTTTAATGCACCGCCGGGAATGCCTGTGCGCCAGCCATAAAGCCAAGGCGTACGACGAAAAAGAAGGTGATGCTTTTTACCCAAATGCAAAAGCTTACGCAGGCCATCTCTTGCGTCAAAAAGAAGTTCCGTTTGTGCTGTGTGTGCCCATGCGTCGGGAATTTTTTC
>CAZBDD010000263.1:0-3123 GCA_964490475.1 uncultured Desulfovibrionaceae bacterium | reverse complement strand
GCAAATGGACAGCAAAGCATCCATGTATTTTAACATTTTTTTGGATTATGCAGAGATCTTTTTTTGTATTGATTGTTGGCGAAAAAATCGCTAGTAGAAACGCTTTCTTCTATGTAAAATTTGTGTGATGCCTAAAAATTGTTATTGTTCTAAACAAAAAAATTGTTTAGAATAGTGTTTTGCAAAAAATATCAGTATCTCATTTTCAACAAACTGATACGGCATACATAAAAAGGATGGCAAGTCACATGAAAAAGAAAGTAAGTACATTAGTACTTTTTTTAAGTTCCACACTATTATCAGGCTGCGGTGATGATGATGCTTTCTTCTCTTCTGGAGGAGCTGTGGGTGGTAGAATTCTTGATTTAGATAAAAAAAAGTCAAAATCCTACTACAGCAAGTCTGCTAAGTCCACGCTATCCTCTAGCAGACCCTCCGTTAAAGGCTCAAGCTCTGGGCGATCTTCTGGTAGCAGAGGTAGTTAATGCGCATTTTGCAGTTCCCTGAAATTCCTCTGGCGGTGTACGAAAAGTTAAACTATCCCGCCCCTGGTAGATGCAGTGACATAGTAGAAATTTCATCCGCTCAAGCTGATGCTTATTATGATGCGGCCTTGGAGTGCTTTAAGCTTTTGGATGAAGCTACAGAATATGTTATTGACCAAGGTTTGCTTTCAACCCTTGGGGTGCCAGACTATATGCATACTCTCATTAAGAACACGTATACCAATTACACGTATCATCCGCATATGTTAGGGCGCTTTGATTTTGCTGGCGGTCTTCAAAATATTCCCATAAAGCTCATGGAATTTAATGCAGATACGCCCTTTAGTCTTTTTGAAGTTTCCACCGTACAATACGCTTTAGCCACAGCCCATGGCTTAAACCCTGATGAAAAGCAATTCAATACATTGTTTGAGCAATTGATAGAGTTTTTTACCTATCTTAAAAAACAAGATCCACACAGAAACATTCTTTGTACCAATATCAAAGCTGGCGAAGACGATTTAAACACCTACATTCTCGAAGAAGCATGTAAAGAAGTTTTTTCTGAAGTCTACTATAGACATTGGAGCGCCGTTTCCGTGGGCACAAATGATGAAATATGTGTGGTGGAAAAGCAAAAAGACGGTCTTTGGCGCACAACAACCTTTGACACCATAGTAAAAATGGTACCGTGGGATTGGCTGTTTAAAGAAGATCCGTCCTTCGCAAAGCTCATTGCCAATGCTTTATTAGAAAACCCCCATACGGTAGTCTGCAATCCTGCCTATGCGGCGGCTTACCAAAGCAAAGCGCTACTACAATATATGTGGCAACTCTTTCCTGATTGTCCTTACTTACTCTTTACACACAATGTAAAGCCCGACAATCCGTCCATTCCCTATGTACGAAAGCCTATGTACGGACGTGAAGGAGATAATATTTATCTTTATACGGGTGGCGCCGCCGTGGAAACCGCAGGAAACTATGGGGAAGACCCTGTTATCTATCAAGAACTTGCCCAAATGATACAGCATGACGGCTATTATTATCAGGCTGGTGTTTTTGTATCCATGGAAGAACCTTGTGGACTTGGCTTTAGACGCTCCAAAAACCCCATTATCGTGACAGATGATGAGTTGTGTGGACACATTATTGCGTAATTTTTTTTACAAGCTACATAAAAATACCTTTTACAAAATAAACAAAAGAGAATTGTATGAAATTTATTAAAATTTTTTGTCTTCCCATAGCTTTGATATTAGGTCTTTTTATGACTTATATAGGGTACAATTCCTATTACATAACCTTTGTAGCCACCCCTGGCGAGAGTATGGCCTGCCTACGTTTAGGTATTTATATTACCCTCGCATCTATAGCTTTACTAATTCTTTTTTCTAAAAGAAAACCTAGCGAAAATGAGTCTTCAAGCCCGAATATCCTCACTATCTTTGGTATTACCTGTGGCTTGTTGGTTTTTCCTGTTGCCTTTGAAATCATATATCAAACCACTACCGGAAAAGCATTTTTCATTACTGGACAGTTAGAAAATCAAGAGTTACATGAGGCTGTAAATATAAACGATGTATTGCAATTAGAATCCCTGCTCAAACAAGGCTATCCCGTTGATGTTGTAGACGAGATGGGTTCCACGGCTCTTTTTTTAGCTGTAAGTCAAGACTCTCTACCTATGGCGGAAGTACTATTATACAATAAATCCCCCATTAATACGGCTAATTTTAAGGGTTTAACACCACTTATGATTGCAGTATTCAATAATAATTTGAACATGACAAAACTTTTACTAAGTCATGGAGCCGATGTAAATACAACGATTGGCGAGGGCGAAACTATGCTCTATCACGCTGTCATGGAAGGCAAGTTGGAAATGGCAAAAATTCTGCTTGCCAATAAAGCCGATGTTAATGCTGCTGAAAATGAAGGTTGGACACCGCTTATGTGGGCAGTAGCAGAACAAGGCCCCGAAATGGTGCAGCTTTTACTTGACCATGGTGCTAATGTAAACCTAACCACAAAAAGTGGGCATACTTTGCAGGATTTCTTAGAGAAAAACCCCAGTAAAGATAAAATTATACACTTATTGCAATAGCTTCATAACTGTATAATATGAAAGGAGGCCCTATGTATAAGAAAAATAGTTTTTCCCTAATGGCACGGATATTTTTCTACTTTTTCACCGCATATCTGGGAGCCATAGCTCCTGCCCATGCAGAAAATACCGCTAAGTATGGTATATATTCTTCAACGCTTGCATCCTACGAAAAAGAATGGGGTTCCCTTGCCTATAAACAAATTGAAGGTATGGAGCTTTATGATGTATGGGGCACTAGCTTTATACAGCTTATAGATTTAAATGATGACGGCATATTGGAACTTCTTTTAACGCGCTTAAATAAAAAGCAAAGCAATGAACAAGAACCGATAACAAGCCAAAAAGCGAAAATTTTGCATATATTTACCCTTGATCAAGGTAAATACCTCAAGCATATGGGGGCATTTCCCCTTATACAAGTGCACCTTTCACCCTCTGTGAAATGGACCATAGTAGATGGTAAAAAGTATATTATAACCGGCAATCGCTCCGATGCTGTAGAATGGCAAACATTTTTTTGGGAAATGA
>CAZBDD010000262.1:0-3156 GCA_964490475.1 uncultured Desulfovibrionaceae bacterium | reverse complement strand
TTTCCTGAAAAAATTACCATTGAGCCCCCGCGTGATGCAAAACATGGCGGAGATCTTGCCGCCAATGTGGCTATGATGCTGGCAAAAGAAGCTAAAATGCCGCCACGCACTTTGGCAGAAAATATAGCTGAAAAGCTACAGAATTTTGATTTTGTACAGCTGGTTGAAGTTGCGGGGCCAGGATTTTTAAATGTGACCCTTACAGCAGAGTTTTGGCAAGAAAATTTGCTGTATATGGAAAGCATGGGTGAAAAATACGGGGCTCACGTTGTGGATACACCGCAAAAAGTACAAGTGGAATTTGTTTCGGCAAATCCCACAGGGCCTTTACATATTGGGCATGGTCGTGGCGCTGCTGTGGGAGATTCCGTAGCTAGAATTTTACAATTTGCCGGTCACGAAGTGCAAAGAGAATACTATATTAATGATGCAGGCAACCAAATGCGCCTTTTGGGACTTTCTGTATGGTTGCGCGCCCGCGAAATTTGTGGCTTGCCTGTGGAATGGCCGGAATCTTATTATAAAGGTGAATATATTATTGATATAGCAAAAGAAGTTCTTTTGAAAAATCCCAGTTCCTTAGCTCCAGAAAAAGCAGAAAAGCTACTGGCGCAGGCTGGGGGGCTTATGGAAATGGAGCCAGAAAAGGCACAAGATATTTGCTACGAATATGCCATGACAAGTATAATGGATGGCATTGAAAAAGATTTAACAGATTTTCGCGTGGGCCATGATGTATGGTTTTCGGAAAAATCGTTGGTAGAGCGCGGCGCCATTGATGCTGCTTTTGCTACTTTAAAAGAAGCCGGTCTTTCTTATGAAAAAGATGGGGCATTGTGGTTTGCCACTGAAAACTTAGGCGACGATAAAGACCGTGTGTTACGCAAATCTGACGGCAGTTTAACGTATTTTGCTTCAGATATTGCCTATCATCACGATAAATTTCAGCGCGGCTTTAATTATCTTATAGATGTATGGGGCGCAGATCATCATGGATATATTCCGCGCATGCGTGCGGCCATAAGTGCCATGGGGCGTGAACAAAAAGATTTTGATGTGGTGCTCATTCAGTTGGTGAATTTGTTAAAAAATGGTAAACCTGTGAGCATGTCTACCCGAGCAGGCACTTTTGACACCTTGGCAGAGGTGGTAGAAGAAGTGGGCGTAGATGCTGCGCGTTTTATGTTTCTGTCGCGTAAAAGCGACAGTTCGCTAGATTTTGATTTAGAGCTAGTCAAACAACGCAGTATGGACAACCCTGTGTACTATGTACAATATGCTCATGCTAGAATTTGCGCCCTTTTGCGTCGTGGTGCAGAAAGAGGTATGGACTTACCGCAAACAACGGCTTTGGCCGACCTTGCAGTGCTGAGTCATGCCGATGATTTAACGCTTATTCGCACTGCGGCACGCTTTCCCCATGTGGTAAAATTGGCCGCGCAGAATTTGGGCCCGCAATTTATGAGCCACTACCTTACAGAACTGGCTGGCCTGTTGCACTCTTTTTATGGCAGACAGCCCATTTTACAAGAAGAAAACATACCTTTGAGTAAAGCCCGTTTGGCTTTGTTGCGTACTGTGGCCAAAGTACTGGCCAATGGTCTAGACTTACTTGGGGTTAGTGCTCCCGATACCATGTAATTTCCATGCTATTCATAACCAGTGAGCGTTTGTTATCATGACACAAAATGTAAAAAAAACACCTGAAGAAACACCTAAGAAATATACATTGAACTTAGATTTCTCTAGTATTATGACGGCTATAACTGTGCTTGTAGGATGCATTGTTATTTCTTTCATGATGGGTGTTATTGTGGGGCGTGACGAAGAACCCTTACCGGGCATGCAAAGGATATTGCCTCAAAAGCAAGATGTCACACTCAGCGATGCTGATACTAAGGATGCACAAGCAAAGGGCCCTACCAAGGAAAATGGTGCGGGTGGCGAAAAAATTATGACGCCGGAAGAGTTGAAGTATGCCTCTGCTTTAAAAGGTAAAGGCTCCACAGACAAAAAAGGCGATGCAAGCAAACCCGTGGTTACTGCACCTAAGGATGAGGCTAAAAAAGAAAACGTCACGAAGCCTAAAGCCGCAGACGACGCCCAAGCCTTGTTTGATTTTGTATTCCAAGTCTCTTCTTTAAAAGATGAGAAGGCTGTGGATACTTTGCGAGAACAATTAGAAGGTGAAGGCTTGCGCACGCGTATGAGCAAAAGTGGTGACTACCTTATTGTCTTTGTGCTTTTGCGTGGTACTGTGCAACAAGCGCAAGAAGTTCGAGCACGCATGATTGCTTTGAAACTTGGCGATCCCTTACAAAAACAAAAAACACCGGTGCAATAATATGGGTTTACTTTTATCCTTCTGTGCAAAAATTGGGCGGGAAACCATACGCATTCTTGCTCTTATGGGAAGTATTTTTTCTTTTTTCCTTATTTCCTTAAAGCAAATATTTTTCACAAGACGCCTTTTTGAAAAATGCCGCGAACAGCTATTCCTCATTGGTAGTAAGTCTTTTTTTCTTATTTTGCTTATAGGAGTTTTTTGCGGCATGGTACTGGGTTTACAGGGGTATTATACCTTGGTAAAATTTGGCTCTACGGGCATGTTGGGGGCAGCTGTGTCTTTAACGCTTATCCGAGAGTTGGGGCCTGTGCTTACAGCCATCATGTTAACTGGGCGTGCAGGCTCTGCCATGACTGCCGAAATAGGTGTTATGCGCATTTCTGATCAGGTAGACGCCTTGGAGGTTATGGATATTAACCCCATAGGTTATTTGGTTAGCCCGCGGCTTTTGGCTGGAGTCTTGTCCTTTCCTTTGCTTACAGCTGTTTTTGATGTCATTGGCATCATAGGTGGCTATATTACCGGTGTGCTTATGCTGGGCATCAATGAAGGGGCATACTTTTATCAAATTGAAAGCTCTGTGACCATGGCCGATGTGAGCGGTGGTTTCTTAAAGGCCATTACCTTTGGCCTCATTGTTATTACTGTGTGTTGTCATCAAGGCTATTATGCCCATGTGCGCCGCGACAGTGTGGGGCCAGCCGCTGTGGGCAATGCCACCACTTCTGCGGTGGTTTTGGCTTGCAGTCTTATTTTGGTGGCAGATTACGTATTGACGTCAATACTTTTATAAATGGAATGCCAAATTA
>CAZBDD010000261.1:0-3161 GCA_964490475.1 uncultured Desulfovibrionaceae bacterium | reverse complement strand
ACATACAATACTTTAAGACCTCTGCATAGTCCAAAAAAATGTTAAAATACATGGATGCTTTGCTATCCATTTGTGTAATTGCTCATTCTTCGCAAACGCAAACGCCTTCGGCACCCGTTGGATGGCTACTTCGCTTCGCCCACAATGACTTTTGTTGTAATACCAAATCATTGCGAGGAGAAAAGCAACGCGGCAATCCACACATTTGTAATTGTGCAAAGCTCTCAATGATGAGTTTACCCCTATTTGAATGGAAGAAATAGAAAGTGCTTCGCCAAAATTTTCTGACGAAGCACTAGCTGAATTTGCACCAAGGAGAAAGCGAGAAAATTCTCTCTTAATATGCTTAATTTTATGTTTTTACTAGCTTTACATTGATAAAATGCAAGCTGACAGACCGTGAGCATTAACTCATGTCTTAGGGGTGAAAAATAAGGCCACAAGAATATATATCAAGACCTCTGCATAATCTAAAAAAATATTGAAATACATGGATTGCTTCACCAGTAATGACTTTTGTTGTAATACTAAGTCATTGCGAGGAGCCTAGCGACGAAGCAATCCACACATTTGTAATTGTGCAGAGGTCTCATATTAAACTTCAAACTACCAACTTTCGCCAAGCTCTTTTAATTTTTTTTGTGCATCGCTGTTACCCTCTTTTGCGGAAAGGCGTAAAAGCTCAAGGGCTTTTTGCTTATCTTGCTTTACCCCTACTCCCTCTAAGTACATGCTGCCAAGTTCAAATTGCGCCTCAGCATCACCCTTATCTGCAGCTTTTTCAAACCATACTTTAGCCTGTTCAAGGTTTTCTTCAACGCCTAATCCCGCAAAATACATAAGGCCAACGTTAAACATTCCGGGAATCATGCCTAGTTCTGCAGATTTTTTCATCCAGTAAAAACCTTTTTCCAAATCTATTTCAACACCCTTACCTTGAGTATAAATTTGTGCAATATTATATGCTCCCATAGTGTGATCTTGCTCTGCAGCTTTAGTAAACCAAACACGAGCTTGTTCAAGATCTTCTTCAACACCGACCCCATGTAGATAGGCAAAACCAAGAGAGTTTTGTCCTCTGGCTAAGCCTTGCTCTGCAGCTCTGCGAAACCAATAAGCAGCTTTTTCAAAATCTTTTTCTACGGAACCAATACCTTCATTATAATACAGGCCAAGAGCGTATTCTGCTTCTACATATTCGTTTTCTGCAGCTTTTATTAACCATTTCAGTGATTCATCAGAGTTTTTCTCCACGCCTTCTCCACGTGCATACCTAAAAGAAAGGAAGTACTCTGCTTCACCGTCATAATCTTCTGCTGCCTCACGCGCTAGAGTTATAGATTTGTTTACATTTTTTTCTACTCCGGTACCATCAAAGTAGAACTTGGCCAATTGAATTTTAGCACCAGGTATATCTTCCTGAGCTGCTTTTTCTGCTAATTTAAAAGCTTTTTTAGGATTAGTTTCGACGCCCTCACCAGTGGCATACAATGGGGCCAGATAATATTGTGCATACGCATTATCATGTGCAAGTGCCCCTAGCAATAAAGAGACTGCTTTTTCAGTATCTTGTTCTACGCCAAGCCCTTTGTGGTAAAGTTCTCCAAGATATGCCTTTCCGAAATCATTACCTTGCTTTACAGCTTCTTTATACCAGTGCGCAGCCTTGTTATAATCTTGCTCAACACCAGCACCGTATTCATACAAGCTTCCAAGAGCGACTTGCGCATCAGCATAGCCTTGTTCTGCTGCTTTTAAATAAAGAGGAGCAGCTTGCTCATATTTGCCTGCATCTTCAAGGTCATAAGCTTCATTATATATAGCCTCAAGTGATTTACCTTCAGCAGCATGGCCTATACTATATGTAAAAAAAAGCATCGCACATATACATAATAGCCCTGTTAAAAGTGCATATTTGTGTGTCATGGGTTTTTCCATAATAAGCTCCTGTAATTAAAATAATATTAGTAAACAATTGTAAGTAAGGCATAAAATGTAAAATGTAAAGAAAAACATCTTAGCAACCTATCTCTTGCAACTTATCAGACTTGATGCTATTCACCTACACGCGTATTTCATTCAAAAGAGAATAAAAGCATATCAGCCTAAAATATTTACTTTAATGAAGCTTAGTGAATGGAGATTTTAATACCACATCTTACTCACTACACTTCTATTTTCAAAAAAATAACCGTACTATTTGTTGTAATACCAAGTCATTGCGAGGAGCCTAGCGACGAAGCAATCTATTCATTTGTACTTGTGCAGAGGTCTCGATTTATGGAATGCAAGAGGAAATTTTCTTCCACAAAAAAATCCTTATGACTTTACATAAGGATTTTTTATGAAAAAAGAGTTTTTTAGCAAGCTTTACGCTGCTACCCTTTGTAAGCTAAAAACTTTTTACTCACAAAGTTCATTTCTTCTCTTTGCACACGAAGCAAAGTTATATATTCCAAAGTTTTTTTATAAATTCTACTATCGGGATTTAAGTACTGTGCTGTTAAAACATGCTGTTCAGCCTCGTCATACTCACCCATTTCAATTAGAATACGCGCAGCATTAAAATGCGCATGGTCATCATTCTTACTTAAACTTATAGTGCGTTTACAAAAAGCTAGGGCATGGTTATGCATCTTACTCTTACGCATTTCAATGCCAAAATCATTAAACATATGTTTATGTTCTTTAGTAATACCCTCTTCTACTTCCAAAAGGTTTTCCAAAATAGGCAAAGCAGAACTTCTGGTTTCCTCATGATTTAGGCGAGATGTAGCTTTTTTAAAAAGATCTCGCATATATGTTTCCACATTTTCATCAGAAACAGGAGCGACAGAATCTTTTTTTTCAGCAGCGGGTGTAAAACCCCTAGGATGTTTTTTAATACTTGGTTCATGCACATAATATGCTTTAAAACTTTGGCTATCGACATGCCTAAGCATTTCTGTGGGTTGAAAAAAATCATTCAACTTTTGCACAGAAAATATATCGCCCTGAACCCACACAAAGTAATAATGTTTTACTCCTTGTGAGTTTTTACGCGAAAATACTCCAACAAAGTCTTTTTTATCCATAGTTTCACCGTCTTTTATTACATGCAAACGAAACACTACAATAAAGATTATAAAAATGCAAGCAAGACAATTTTTCCTTTAAAAAAA
>CAZBDD010000260.1:0-3176 GCA_964490475.1 uncultured Desulfovibrionaceae bacterium | reverse complement strand
TGAAGGGGGTCTGGGGGAAACTTTTTGGCGTTAGCAAAAGTTTCCCCCAGAAAAAGTAATTAATTTTTCACAAATACGAGCAACTAACTTGCCAAAAAAGCAGTGTAGGCCTCTACCGTTGCCCAAAGGTCAGCACAAGAAGCAAGTTCAAAGGGGCTGTGCATAGAAAGTACTGCTGGGCCACAATCTATAACTTGCATACCGTAAGAGGCCAAGAAAAGCGCCACGGTGCCGCCGCCACCTAGATCAACTTTGCCACACTCTGCCATTTGCCAAGGAATTTTTTTGGCATTTAACAGACCCCGCATAAAAGCAACTAATTCTGCATCGGCATCACTGGCGCCGTATTTGCCACGAGAACCTGTAAACTTAGAAAATACCGGCCCGTAGCCTAGTAAAGCGGCATTTTGTTTTTCATGAACTTCTTGCCAATCGGGGTCAAGAGCTGCGGCTACATCAGCAGAAAGAGCTTTAGTTTGTAAAAGAATGTGACCTAATTTTGCTTCGTTTTGCCAAGCTTCGCGGCAATCTTCTAAACAATATTGTAAAAATCGAGAATTTGCACCAGTGGCTCCATCAGAACCAATTTCTTCTTTATCCCAAAGAATAAGTGCTGTGGTATGTTCTGGGTTTTGTACTGCAAGGAAAGCTTCTAATGCGGCAAAAACACATATACGGTCATCTTGGCCATAACCGCCAATAAGGGCTTTATCTAGCCCCACAAAACGTGCAGGGCCAGCTGGTACAGCTTGCAATTCTGCCGAGATAAAATCTTCTTCACAAATGTTATACTTTTCATGTAAAATCTGTAATACGTGAGCTTTAATGGCATCCTTTTCGTCTTTATTTTCTGCCTTATTATCTTTTTTATCTTTTTCTTTAGGGCTATGAGCCAAGATAATATTGAGTTTTTCTGCTTCAAAACCTTCACTAATGGTTTGAGTGACGTGTTTTTGCGCTAAGTGTGGTAATAAATCTGCAATGGTAAAAACAGGTTCGTCGGCATCTTCACCTAAAATAACAGAGACCGTGCTTCCATCACTTCGTACCACAACACCATGTAGAGCAAGAGGACGTGCAAGCCACTGATATTTGCGAATACCTCCATAATAATGTGTTTTTGCTTGTGCAACACCAGGCTGTTCAATGAAAGGGCGTTGCTTAAAGTCTAAGCGAGGGGTGTCTGTGTGTGCTCCAATAAGGTGTATACCTTCTGTTAAAGGCAAACGCCCTTTTTTAGCTACAAAAAGTGTTTTGTTACGGAAGGGAAAGAGGGCAGTAGTATCGTGTATGCCTTGAGTATATCCTTGTTCTGTCAGCATTTCTAAAGCATAATCTATGGTTTCTCTTTCCGTTTTGCAACGACTAAGAAATTTTACATAGCGCTTGGCTAATTTCATAAGCTGTTTTTGTTCTTCACTCGTGCTGGCATAGCGTTCCCAGCAACTTTGCGGGGTGTAGGTCAATGTGTTTTTTTTGTCTTTTTTCATATATTTTCCTTTGTATGAATTTGATAGCTACTTTTATTATGCTGTTAAAGCTTTGTGTAAAACTAGAACAACTTCTTGTAAATCTTCATCAGTTAATGTGCGTACATCTAGGCAAAAAGTATCATCTTCCAATCGGCCTAGCAGGGGAGGTTCTGTAGCAAGAAGCTTTTGCTTGAGTGCTGTAGAAGACATGTTTTTTGCTTGAATACAAACCAATGTAGTGGGTAAATCTCGTTCAGGAAAGGAACCGCCCCCCACACGGGATACATTGGCACAGGTATGAGATATAATATAATCATCAAGTTTTTCATGTAAACATTTTTGTAAAATATCAGCACGCTGCGCAAGTTCTGTGGCAGATGCCGTAATCATGCGTAATGTCGGAATATGTTCAAGAGCCTTTTCTGGCTCTGTGTAAATGCGTAAAGTAGCTTCTAAAGCTGCTAGGGTACATTTGTCACAACGTAAAGCTCTATGTAAAGGGTTGCTACGCATTTTATCTACATATTTTTTATCGCCAACAATAATACCTGCTTGGGGGCCGCCAAGCACTTTATCACCTGAAAAAGTGACTACATGTGCTCCACCACGTACTACAGTTTGCACTGTAGGTTCATCAGGCAAGCCATAGGGGCTTAAATCTAAAAGTGACCCACTGCCAAGGTCTTCGATAACAGGTAAGTTATATTCTTTACCAAGAGCCACCATCTCGGGTAGAGAAACATCTTTATGAAAGCCCACAATGCGATAATTAGACGTGTGTACGCGCAATAAAGCTACAGTTTTATCGTTAATGGCTTGAACATAATCATTGGCATGGGTGCGATTAGTGGTGCCTACTTCGCGTAAAATTGCACCACTTTTCTCCATAACATCAGGAATGCGGAAGGAACCGCCAATTTCCACCAATTGCCCACGGGAAACGATAACTTCACCACCCTTACACAAAGCATCTAGGGCTAGCAACACAGCAGCGGCATTATTATTAACCACCATGGCTGCCTCTGCGCCGGTTATGTGGCAGAGCAGGTCTTCCACTAAGGATTGACGACTGCCTCTACCTCCGGTTTCTAAGTCCAACTCCACATTACTGTAGCCTTTTATGGCTTGCTCAATGGCTGTTATAGCAGCTTGTGCCAGAACAGAACGTCCCATATTGGTGTGAATGACAACCCCCGTGCCATTAAGGGTACGGCGCATGCGCAGGCATGTGTTTTTAATGACATAGGGTAAAAGACGTGGATAGAGTGCATCAAAATACAGATTTTCTATGCATTTTTCTTTTCCTTCTTTTATATCTTGTCGCAATGCGTTGAGAAAACTTTCTACAGCTTTATGTAGCAAAGGACGCGGTGTGTTTTGAAGCTTTTCTTCTTTTTCAAGGGCAGAAAGACATGTATCCATGGAAGGAAGGGCACGAAAAAGGGTATTCATAAAACCTCACGAAGAATAATTTTCATAAAGATAGTGGGGGTATTTTTCATAAAATTCACCTAAAAGATACAATGAACCACAAAGTAGCACGGGGCC
Source organism: uncultured Desulfovibrionaceae bacterium (assembly GCA_964490475.1). GTDB lineage: Bacteria > Desulfobacterota > Desulfovibrionia > Desulfovibrionales > Desulfovibrionaceae > CAYJAD01. The sequence goes on along the minus strand of CAZBDD010000260.1, from coordinate 156 downwards.
TTGTTTCTGTGAATTTTGCATAGTAAGCGCACGAGCATGGGATAAAGCTTGTTGTATATGCGTAAAAACAAAAGTATTACTGCCAATATCTTTTGCTAAATTTTGTCTTTGAACAGCATTAAGCGCTCTTTCATTATGCTGTATGCCCGTAATCAG
>CAZBDD010000259.1:0-3188 GCA_964490475.1 uncultured Desulfovibrionaceae bacterium | reverse complement strand
GCGATATATTTGTGGCCATTAGTGGTAGTGAAACTGACGGTGCGCAATATATTACAGCAGCTTTAGAAGCTGGTGCGGCCTATATACTGTGTTCTGCTAAAGCCAAGGAAAGTTTAAGCCAAAGCCTTGAGCCGCAAGCCCTAGCACGTTGCATTACGCACATTTCTCCGCGCACGGCTTTATGGGAATTAGCTTCAGCATGGTATGGCACAGAAGACATTTGGCAAGAGATGCGCGTTATAGGTGTTACGGGTACCAATGGAAAAACGACTTCTAGCTATCTTTTAGAGCATCTCTTCACCCATGCGGGCTATGTGGTGGGCGTTATGGGCACGGTGAGCTATCGCTGGCCAGGGCATGAAGAGGCAGCATCTCTTACCACTCCTGATAGTGTGACCGTACATCGCATTTTAAAAGCTATGTATGATGCCAAGGTCAATGTGGTGGTTATGGAAGTTTCTTCTCATGCTTTAGAACAAGAAAGAGTGGGCGGAGTGCATTTTTCCGGTTCCATTTTCTGCAATCTGACGCAAGACCATTTGGATTACCATCAAGATATGGACTCATACTTTGCCGCTAAGACCTTGTTGTTTACCAAATATCCATCGGCAGAAAAAAGTATGGCTATCAATGTAGATGATCCATGGGGACAAAAGCTTGCCCAGAGCATGAAAAAAACTCCTCTTGCAAAAGAACAATGCTTTTCCTTTGCTTTAAAAGGTGAAAATAAGGCCATGTGGGCAAAGAATCACATTCAAGGGCATATAGAATCCATGTCTACGCAAGGTTTGCAATTGACCATGCGTCTGCAAAGCCCCACGGGCAAGAAAACATGGACACTGGCTTCCCCCTTGGTGGGTGCTTTTAATGCCTCTAATTTGCTTGCAGTGCAAAGTGTGGCCTTGGGTATGGGATTAAGCGTGCAGGATTTACAGCATTTAGCGAGTTTTCACGGCGTCTGTGGTCGTTTAGAAAGGGTGCAAAATGCCCAAGGTGCGGCAGTATTTGTGGATTATGCTCATACCCCTGATGCTTTGACCAATGTGTTACAAGCTTTACAAGGTGCAGGTTTTACAAAGATTATTACAGTCTTTGGCTGCGGTGGCAATAGAGACAGGACAAAACGCCCACTTATGGGGGCGGCGGTGGCAGCTTTATCTCAGGTGGCTATACTCACCTCTGATAATCCACGTTTTGAAGACCCCGAAGCTATTTTGCAAGATGTTTTGCCAGGTTTGCAAAAGGTGGCAGATTTAGAAATTCATGTGCAAGTGGATCGACGCCAAGCTACAGAAAAGGCGTTGGAAATACTGCTGGCCTCCCATGGACATAGTGCTGTGCTTATTGCTGGCAAAGGTCATGAAGACTATCAAATAATTCAAGGTGTCAAGCACCCATATAGCGATCAGCACACAGTACAGGAAATACTTTCATGCAAGCAAGTTTGAGCCAAATAGTAGCCATGCTTTCTTTGCCAGTCACGTCTTGTGTGGGCATAGAGGGTAAAGAGCATACGCTCATCACATCGGTTTGTCGTGACACCAAAGATGTTACGCCGCAAACCCTCTTTGCATGCATTAAGGGCGAACGCTTAGACGGACATGACTTTGCGGCGCAGGCTGTGGAAAAAGGTGCTGTGGCATTGCTAGTACAGCGTCCCATTGCAGATGTAGATGTTCCGCAACTTGTGGTGCCGCCAGCCACAGGATTAGAAGATGCCACAGTGGAGGCCTTGGGCGTTTTGGCGCATGCATGGCGCAAGCTTTTTGCACAGCGCGGAGGTAAAGTTGTGGCTGTTACAGGCAGTGCCGGTAAAACTACCTTGAAAGAGGTGTTGGCGCATGTGCTGGAAAGCTCGGGTAAGCGCGTGGCTCGTAATGTATTAAATTATAATAATCTCATAGGTATGCCTTTGTCTGTGCTTGCAAGCACAGGGCAAGAAGATGTGTGGGTTATGGAAGCCGGCATCAATTTACCTCATGAAATGGATATATTAGGCAGCATTTTAGCACCGGATGTGGCACTTGTTCTTAATGTGGGCGTAGCCCATACCGAAGGACTTGGGGAAAAGGGTGTCGCGTGGCACAAAGCGCGTTTATTGGCGCATGTAGCCGAAGGCGGTACAGCTTTTGTGTGCGCAGACTATGCAGACTTACAAACATGTGCCCAAGAAAATTTTTCTGCTGTACAATTTTTTTCTGCCCAAGATGCCTCTCATTGCATGGTGACAGCGGCTTATGTGGGGCGTGTTAGTGAAGAAAATGAAAGCGGTAAATATGCAGTGCGCTTAAAGCTTGACGCCAGTGGTGGTGGACAACGCTTTGATATTGAAGCCCCATTTTATGGTTCCTATGGTGCAGAAAATGTAGCCGCTGTGGTGGCTGTAGCAGTGCATTTGGGCATGGGTGTTCTTGCCATACAGCAAGCTTTTAAAGCCGTCACCCTACCTAAACAGCGGTTTCAAGTACAAAAAGTCGGCTCGTGGCGTATTATTGACGACAGCTATAATGCCAATCCTTTATCCATGCAACGCATGTTGCACGCAGCACTGGAAATGGCGGGTAATGCTCCTTGTTATGCCGTATTGGGCGCCATGGGAGAATTAGGAAAAGAAGCCGAGCATGAGCATAGACAATTGGGTAAATTTTTAGCTCAAACAGGCATACGGGTTATTTTTTGGAAAGGTGCCTATGCCGACATGGTGCATAAAGGCTTAAAAGCTAAAAAATTTTCTGGGGAATTCATTCCCTTAGATGCTACAGAGCAATTTACACATATATGGCAAACGCAGCAATGGCCAGCAGGTACGGTGCTGTTTAAAGGCTCTCGTTCCAATGCATTGGAAGTATGGGTAAATGCGCTGAAGCTCACTTTGCAAGCTACTGTTGCTGAATTGGTATAAAAGGAAGAAGGATATCGCATGTTTTATAATCTTTTAGCCCCCTGGGCCACAGAATGGACAGCGTTGAATGTCTTTCGCTATATCACCTTTCGCTCTGCGTGGGCTTTGGTAACGGCTTTGCTTATTTCCATTGTGGTGGGCCCCATGTTCATTCGTTGGTTGCGCCGTCTTAAATTTGGACAACCTATCCATGAAGATGTAACGGCGCACATTTCTAAAGCGGGAACTCCTACCATGGGTGGCTTGCTTATTATTTTTAGTTTAACTGTCAGCTCTCTATTGTGGG
>CAZBDD010000258.1:0-3191 GCA_964490475.1 uncultured Desulfovibrionaceae bacterium | reverse complement strand
CCACGTTCATAGCCAAAAAGTTCAGATTCTACCAATTGCGCAGGAATGCCCCCACAGTTTAATGCCACAAAGGGGCCTTCACGTCGCGCACTCATTTCGTGTATGCGCTTGGCCAGAAGACTTTTTCCTGTGCCAGTTTCACCAAGTACAAGACAGATGGCATCATTTTGCGCGGCTTTTAACATATTTTGTCGTAAAGTTGCAGTGGCGTCACTTATGCCAACAATGCCATAATTATCTAAAGAATCAAGCTTTTCTTTGTAGTTTTTATTACTTCGTTCCAAATCAGACAAGCGCGATTGCATGCTTTCAAGCTCTGTGATGTCGCGTATGGAAGCAATGACGCGCCACACATGCCCTTGTTCGTCAAAAATAGGCGTGCTTGTATTAAGGCAACGGCGCCCATTGGCATAATCATCAAACATGGTTACTGTGCGTTTTTCTTCCAAAGCGCGTAAGGTCACACAGGCTGTAAATTTAAGATCTTTCATGGCATCACTCACATGTTTGCCTACCACATCTTCACTGGTAATGCCGGCAATGCGCTCCATAGCATGATTAATGCGTAATGTTATGCCTTGAGCATCAATGACCCAAATGCCGTCATGTATGGAGTCTAAAAGGACAGCTTGTTCTCTTTCGTGCAAGCTCGTGATTGCAATTGGTGTCATAGCCATCTCCTTTGACAAAAGTAATGCAAAAGCGCATTGATGATGCATATTTGATTTGAGTATAATGCCTTATATACAGCCTTTTACTAAAAATCAATGCAATTTTGCATTGATTTTTATGCTAAGTAGTGTTTGTTCTCTTTTTGTGTTTTAGTGTTGAATAAATAAAATTTTTATTTATAGGTATTTACGCTGTTTTTTACCAGAAAAATTTCTTTTGGCATGCACCTTGCTATATTTTGCACATGAATGTGTTTTGATAGCCACATTTACATAAGGAATATCATCTAACAACTTTTTTAGGAGAACAACAATGATTATAGGTGTACCAAAAGAAATTAAGGCCAATGAAAATCGCGTAGCCATCACCCCAGCCGGTGTGACCAGTATGGTGCAAAACGGTCATTCCGTTTATATTGAAGCTGGTGCTGGTCTTGGTAGCATGATTACCGATGCAGAATATGTGGCCGCCGGTGCACAAACCCTGCCCACTGCTGCTGAAGTTTGGGCTAAAGCAGAAATGATCATTAAGGTGAAAGAACCTCTTCCTTCTGAGTATCAATACTTCCGCAAAGATCTCTTGCTCTTCACTTACTTGCACCTTGCAGCTGAAGAAGCTTTAACCAAAGCGTTACTTGACAGCGGCGTAGTAGGCGTAGCTTATGAAACCGTACAGCCTGACAATGGTTCCTTGCCATTGCTTGCTCCCATGTCCGAAGTGGCTGGCCGTATGTCAGTTATTGTAGGTTCAAATATTTTAGCTAAGCATCATGGCGGTTGCGGCATGTTACTTGGTGGTGTGCCTGGTGTGCCTGCTGCTAAAGTAGCTATTATTGGTGGTGGTATCGTGGGTACCAATGCTGCTAAAATGGCTCTTGGTCTTGGCGCTCAAGTAACCATTCTTGACAACAATATCGATCGTTTACGTCAGTTAGACGACATTTTCTCCATGAATGTTACCACCATGGCTTCCAATAGCCACAACATTGCCACAGCCACAGCCGAGTGCGACTTGTTGGTAGGTGCTGTGCTTATTCCTGGTGCTAAAGCTCCTAAGCTTGTATCTGAAGAAATGGTGAAAAACATGAAGCCAGGCGCTGCCATTGTAGACGTTGCCATTGACCAAGGTGGTTCTGTGGCTACTATCGACCGCATCACCACTCACATGGATCCCACCTATGTAACTCATGACGTTGTTCACTACTCTGTGGCCAACATGCCCGGCGCAATGCCCCGCACATCTACCTTTGCTTTGACCAACGTTACTATGCCTTATGCAGTACAATTGGCCAACAAAGGTTGGAAGGAAGCTTGCCGCAGCGATGTAGCTCTTGCCCGCGGTTTAAACACTGTAGAAGGTAAGTGCACCTACGCTGCCGTAGCTGAAGCTTTCAACCTTCCTTACACCGACGCTCAAAGCGTATTAGCCTAACAATTTATTAAAAAGTAAGAAAATTTATTTACTTACTTCTCAAAGTATACACAGAGGGGTATTTTTATACCCCTCTTTAAAGAAAACTTTTTTCCACAATTTTGGAGGCTCACCATGGCTCAACTTGATGCAAAAACCAAAGCAGAACTTATCGCCTTAGACAAAAAACATGTATGGCACCACTTAACACAACACAAAGTGTATGAAAACGCTGACCCCGCCATTTATGTTAAAGGCGAAGGTATGCGCGTCACAGACATTAATGATAACACCTTCCTTGATGCCGTATCCGGTGGTGTTTGGACTGTTAATGTGGGCTATGGCCGTAAAGAAATTGTGGATGCTGTTAGTGAACAGCTTATGGAAATGTGCTACTTTGCCAATGGTATTGGTAACATTCCTACCATTAAATTCACTGAGAAATTACTTAGCAAAATGCCCGGCTTAAACCGTGTATATCTTTCTAATTCCGGTTCAGAAGCCAATGAAAAAGCTTTTAAAATTGTACGTCAAATAGGTCATTTAAAGCATGGCGGCAAAAAAACAGGTATTCTTTATCGTGCGCGTGACTATCATGGCACTACCATTGCTACCTTAAGCGCCGGCGGCCAATTTGAACGCCGTAATCAATACGGCCCCTTCTGCCCAGGTTTTTATGAATTCCCCGATTGTGACTCTTATCGCTCCAAATTTGGTCAATGCGACGATCTTGGCAGAAAACTTGCTTTGCAAATGGAAGAAGTCATTCTTTCTGTAGGTGCCGATGAACTTGGTGCTGTTATTGTAGAGCCCATGACTGCAGGTGGCGGTATCCTTATTCCACCCGCCGGTTACTATGAGACAATTCAAGAATTGTGCAAAAAATATAACCTCTTGCTCATCGTAGACGAAGTGGTGTGCGGCCTTGGTCGTACCGGTAAATGGTTTGGCTATCAGCACTTTGGCATTGAGCCTGACATGGTTACCATGGCTAAAGGTGTTGCCAGTGGCTACGCTGCCATTTCTTGCACCGTGACCACCGAAGCTGTTTTCCAAGATTTTGTTAATGACCCCAGCGATCCTGATGCTTTCTTCCGTGATATCAGCAC
>CAZBDD010000257.1:0-3200 GCA_964490475.1 uncultured Desulfovibrionaceae bacterium | reverse complement strand
TGTCTGGTAAAGGGGTGCATGTTATTACGGTGAATGATTATTTGGCCAGTCGTGACGCAGCGTGGATGGGGCAACTCTATACGGCGCTGGGTTTGAGTGTGGGTGTTATTGTGCACGGGCTTGATGATGAAGAACGCAAAGCCGCTTATGCCGCAGATATTACTTATGGTACTAATAATGAATTTGGCTTTGATTACCTGCGTGATAATATGAAATTTTATGTGGAGCAGCTGGTACAACGTCCACATAATTTTGCCATTGTGGACGAAGTGGACTCCATTCTTATTGACGAAGCTCGTACGCCACTTATCATTTCTGGTGCTTCAGAAGAAGCCGTAGGACAATATAAGGTTATGGACGATGTGGTGCGCCAGCTCAAAGCAGATATACACTTTACCGTGGATGAAAAAGCTCGTTCTGCCATGCTCACTGAAGAAGGTGTGGCGCGTTGTGAAGAACTTTTAAAAGTAGAAAATCTTTTTGATCCGGCGCATATCTCAGCTCAACACCATATATTACAAGCTTTGAAAGCGCATACTATTTTCCGCAGAGATATTGAATATATTGTGCAGGAAGGGCAGGTGGTCATTGTTGATGAATTCACAGGCCGTCTTATGCCGGGACGTCGCTTTTCTGATGGGCAACATCAGGCTTTAGAAGCCAAGGAAGGCGTAAAAATTGCCGCGGAAAACCAAACCCTAGCTTCAATTACCTTTCAGAACTATTTCCGCCTGTATGATAAATTAAGCGGTATGACAGGTACAGCCGATACAGAAGCTGTGGAATTTCAAGAAATTTACGGTTTAGAAGTAGTCAGCATTCCTTCCAATATGCCCATGGTGCGTAAGGATTATTCTGACCTTATCTATCGTACCCGCCAAGAAAAGTTCAATGCTATTGTGGATTCTATTGTAGAATTACATAAAGCCGGCCAACCTGTGCTTGTAGGTACCATTTCCATTGAAAACTCTGAGCTCATTTCACAAATTTTGAAAAAACGCCAAGTGCCACATAATGTGCTTAATGCTAAGCACCACGAAAAAGAAGCGGAAATTGTGGCTCAGGCAGGTCAAGTGGGCAAGGTGACCATAGCCACTAATATGGCGGGACGCGGTACTGACATTGTGCTGGGTGAAGGTGTAAAAGAGCTCGGCGGACTGCATATTCTAGGTACTGAAAGGCACGAAAGCCGCCGTATTGATAATCAGCTTCGTGGGCGTTCCGGCCGTCAAGGGGATCCGGGTTCTTCTCGCTTTTATCTCTCTTTGGAAGACGACCTTATGCGCCTTTTTGGTTCCGAACGTATTGCAGGTCTTATGCAAAAATTGGGGCTTGAAGAAGGAGAATCCATAGAAAATGCCATGGTCACCAAGGCCGTGGAAGGGGCTCAAAAACGCGTAGAAGGGCATCACTTTGAAATGCGTAAAACCTTGCTTGACTATGACAATGTCATGAACCAACAAAGAGAGGTTATTTACTCTTTACGTCGAGAATTTATTGAATCAAAAGATCTTGAATCTGTCATTGATGAATTTTGCGACGATATTTTAGAAGATTTGTACACTGTGCAAGAACACAGCTCTTCCAAACAACCCATGACTGCCGAAGATGAAGAATTTTTACGCGGTCGATTGCGTGAAATTTTTAATTTTGACAAAGTGTTGGCAGAAGATGATGCATTGCCCAATAGGGAAGAATCCAAAGATTTTGTAAAGCAAATTTTAGAAGAATTACGTGGCGATGCACCGGAAATTTACAAGGATTTAATACGTTATTTCCTCTTGGAAGAATTAGATAAATGCTGGAAAGAACATTTGCGTAATATGGATTCCCTGCGTGATGGTATTGGATTACGTGGGTATGGACAAAAAGATCCTAAATTAGAATATAAAAAGGAAGGCTTTGAACTGTTCCAATCCATGATTTTCCGAGTTCGCGAAAATATTTTCAAGGCTTTAACACGTATGCGCATTATGCAAGAAGAACCAGAAGAGTTGCGTCATAAAGAAGAAGTGCCTGTGGCGTATTCCGGCCCTGTGGATAGCAGCGCCCAAACGGAACAGGCTAAATCTGATAAGGTGGGACGTAACGAACTTTGCCCTTGCGGCAGTGGGCGTAAATACAAGAAGTGTTGCGGTGTCAATGCCTAATAATGTTTAAAAAAAAGTGGCAGCTATGCAAAATTACCACTTTCTCGTAACTTTTGAGCAATGCCCCAAAGAAATGCGTTTAGATGCTTTTCTTGGGGCATGCATAGCAGAAATATCGCGGGAAAAAATTAAAAAGGCCATCCAAAACGAACAATGTCGTGTGGATGGTCTTTTGTGTTCTGCGCCCAGCACGCGCATTAAGGCAGGGCAAAGTATTGAATTAGCTTTAGCACCTACAGCGACGCATATTGTGCCTGAACAAGGTGATGTGAATGTCTTGTGGCATGATGATGTTATGCTCATTTGTCATAAGCCGGCGGGTTTGACGGTGCACCCTTGTCCTTCTTGTACAGAAAATACCTTTATTCAGCGGGCGGCAGGGCACTTTCCACAGCTTTTGGAGCAAGAGGGCTTGCGTCCCGGTATTGTACATAGATTAGATAAAGATACCAGTGGGGTCATAGCTATTGCCTTGAATGAAAAAGCGCGGCTTGCTTTGGCAGAAGATTTTGCCGAACGTCGCGTGCATAAGGAATATTTGGCTTTGGTACATGGTGTTATTGCCGAAGAAGGGGAAATATCTGAGCCCATAGGGCGACACCCCACAGCCAAGGTGTTGATGGCGGTTGTACCGGAAAATCGAGGCGGGCGCGCGGCTCACAGTGCTTGGCAAAGGTTGTATGCTGATCCACAGGGAACTTTTTCCTTGGTGAAGGTAACAATTTTTACTGGCCGCACACATCAAATTCGTGTGCATATGGCGCATGTGGGTTTTCCTTTATGGGGTGATGCGCTGTATGGTGCTTTGTCGCAAAAAGATACCGCTTCGTCGTTAGCACAGCGTCAAATGCTACACGCATGGCATTTATCCTTGTTACATCCCAGCACTAGAGAGCAGAAGGATTTTTACTGCGCCCCGCCGGAAGATTTTTTGCAATGCGCACTGGATTTATCACATTCTGTACAAAAGGTGGTGCTGACAGGTCTTGCAGGTTGTGGTAAATCTACTGTGCTTAAAGCTTTTGCAGCTCAAGGCATTGCCACGTGGAG
>CAZBDD010000256.1:0-3244 GCA_964490475.1 uncultured Desulfovibrionaceae bacterium | reverse complement strand
GCCGCTTCACTTGCTTACGGTTTTGACCGCAAAGCCAACGAAAAAATAGCTGTTTTTGACCTTGGCGGTGGTACTTTTGATATATCTATCTTAGAAGTTGGCGATAATGTAGTGGAAGTACGCGCCACCAATGGTGATACTTTCCTTGGCGGTGAAGATTTTGACCAAGCTGTTATTGACTTCTTGGTGCAAGAATTTAAGAAAGAAAATGGCATTGACTTAGCGCAAGACCGTATGGCTTTGCAACGCTTAAAGGAATCTGCTGAAAAGGCCAAGAAAGACCTTTCTACCTCCATGGAAACAGAAGTAAACTTGCCCTTTATTACCGCAGACCAAAACGGCCCTAAGCACTTGCTTGTAAAAATTAGCCGCAGTCAGCTGGAGCAATTGGTTGAAGCCCTTGTGGATCGCACCATTGAACCTTGCCGTAAAGCTTTGTCCGATGCAGGGCTTTCTGCCAATCAAATTGATGAAGTGGTGCTTGTGGGTGGTATGACTCGTATGCCATTGGTGCAAAAGAAAGTGGGTGAATTCTTCGGAAAAGAACCCAACCGCACCGTGAACCCCGACGAAGTTGTGTCCATGGGTGCAGCTATTCAAGGCGGTATTTTGGCAGGGGATGTAAAAGACGTGCTCTTGTTAGACGTAACACCTCTTTCCCTCGGTATTGAAACCATGGGCGGCGTGTTCACCAAGCTTATTGAGCGTAATACCACCATTCCTACGCGCAAGAGCCAAACCTTTACTACGGCTGCAGATAACCAACCTTCTGTGTCTATTCACGTGTTGCAAGGTGAGCGCCCCATGGCCAGCGACAATATGACCAAGGCTCGCTTTGATTTAACCGGCATTCCACCAGCACCTCGTGGTGTACCGCAAGTGGAAGTATCTTTTGATATTGACGCCAACGGTATTGTAAACGTATCTGCCAAAGACCTTGGTACCGGTAAAGAGCAATCTATTAAAATTACTGACTCTTCTGGTTTATCTGAAGATGATATACAACGCTTTGTGCGTGAAGCAGAAGCTCATGCCGGCGATGATAAGAAGAAACAAGAGCTTATTGAAGCTCGTAACCATGCAGATAGTCTTATTTATGGCACTGAAAAGAGCTTGAAAGACTTAGGTGATAAAGCCGATGCCGCCATGAAGGGCGATATTGAAACGAAGATTGTTGCTTTGCGTGGTCTTATTGAAGGCGAAGATAGTGCCGCCATTAAGGCCGCCACTGAAGAACTTGCACAAGTATCACATAAGCTTGCTGAGCAATTGTATCAGCAGCAGGGCACAGGCGCAGAAGGTGCCGGTGGTTGCGGTACAGGCGGTTGTGGTAGTGCAGCACAAGGCGATGCTAATAAAGATGATGATGTCGTTGATGCTGAATATACCGAAGTAAAGAAATAATCTTCGGCTTATATGAAACACTTGGGGGGAGGCTTTGCTTCCCCCTTTTTTTCTGTGAAGAGGGCTCTTGCTCTATATATATAAATGACATATACTTAGATGGTATTGGTGACGGGTTGTGTATTCCCCTCGTGAGGGTTGAATGTGTATTCCTTTTATTTTTTAAGGGGTTTTTATGTTTTTTTGTAAAAGTTATAAAAGTATTCTTACTGTGGGTTGTCTGTGTTGTGTCTTGTGCTTAAGCGGATGTTTAACCACATCTCTTTTGCGTAATGATAGCGCTGGAACACCATCAACTCCGCCTAAGCCAACGCCAGTGGCTCAACAGGCAAAGGCGCCGCCGCAAGCTACACCTGTAACGTTAAGTACGCCTGCTCCCGCTACGGCTCCTAAGGTTACAGCAAAAAACCTTACTCCCGCAACGCCAACAGCGCCCAAGGCACAGCCATATAATAACAATGGGCAGACCTATCCTCCTATGCAAACTAAAGACGGTCAAACATTGACTACCTATTGATAGCGTTATACTTATAGCTATCATTTTTTAAATAAAAAGGATTTTTATGAGCATTACTCCTCAAGATGTACAGCGTATGGCAAGCCTTGCTCGATTAAGCATTGATGTTCCTACGCAAGAGCTTTTTGCTAAGCAATTTGCTGATATTATTTCTTATATGGATATTTTGGCCGAGGTGGATACGCAAGGTGTAGACCCCTTATACAGCCCTTCAGTGCATGCTACTCCATTGCGTGAAGATGCGGCCTGCAATACGCCAAAACGTGACGCTGTGCTTTCCAATGCCCCTCAAAGCGATGGGCAATACTTTGTTGTTCCCAGAATTGTTTAAAAGGTCATTATGAGCATACATACATTATCACTTGCCGCTGTTCGCAGTGCATTGGCCCAAGGAGAAACAAGCGCAGAAAATGTGGTGCATGCCGCCATGCAGCGCATAGAAGCTACAGAACCCAAGGTACAAGCCCTTTTGGCTTTGGATACAGAAAAAGCTTTAGAGCAAGCAAGGCATATGGACGCCACACAGGAAACACAAAGAAAAGATTGCATAAGCAAACCTTTGTGGGGTGTACCTATTACCGTGAAAGATGCCTTGTGCACGCGTGGTGTAACCACCACGGCAGGCTCTAAAATTTTGCACAATTTTGTACCCTTTTATGATGCTACGGTAGTACAAAAATTGCGTGAAGCCGGAGCTATTATTTTGGCAAAAAATAACATGGACGAATTTGCCATGGGCTCCACCACAGAAAATTCTGCCTTTAAAACTACTCATAATCCATGGGATATACAGCGCGTACCCGGTGGCTCTAGCGGTGGCTCGGCGGCTTCGGTAACTGCTCAGCAATGCTATGCTTCTTTGGGCACCGATACTGGCGGCTCCATTCGCCAACCGGCGGCACTGTGCGGCTGTGTAGGTATGAAGCCCACTTATGGGCGTGTGTCTCGTTATGGTGTTATTGCCTATGGCTCTTCCCTTGATCAAGTGGGGCCTTTGGCGCGCTCGGTAGAAGATTGTGCCATTATGCTTGAAGTTATAGCTGGGCATGACCCACGCGATACTACTTCAGCACCGCACGCAGTACCTTCCTTTACTAAGGCTTTGCACAGTCGCCAAGGTTTACAAGGGCTTAAAGTGGGTGTGCCTAAAGAGTTTTTCACTGCAGGACTTGATGCCGAAGTGGGGGATGCCTGTACTGCGGCTCTAGAGCAGATGAAAGCCCTTGGTGCGGAATTAGTAGAGGTAAGTCTTCCGCATACTAAGGCTTCCATTGCCACGTACTATATTGTGGCCATGGCTGAAGCCAGTTCTAACCTTGCTCG
>CAZBDD010000255.1:0-3246 GCA_964490475.1 uncultured Desulfovibrionaceae bacterium | reverse complement strand
CTTTGAAATATTGTAATAAATAGCCATCGTTAGATGCTATTTCAATAACTTGTGTTTGTTTATTCAAAGAAAAGCGTGCGCACATCATTTCTACATATTTTTTTGCATGGGCCAGCCAAGATGATGACATGGAAGAAAAATACACGTAATCTTGATTAAAAATTTCTTCGCAGTTTTTATATTCATCTACTTGAACTAAAAAACATTTTTCACAGACATAAAGCATTAAAGGAAAGTATGACTCAGGCTCTTTAAGCTGTTCTTTTGTGAGGAAAGAATTTGATGCAGGTTGATGCCATAAATTGGCAAAAATATGTGTTAACTCTTGCTTGCAATGGCGGCATTTCATAGGGCTATTCCTGTAAAGTTTTGCGTCAAAAAGGGGTGACTTTCATCACGCTCTGAAAGATCTTGCACCGGTAGAGGCCATGGTATGTTTAACAAAGGGTCTTTATGGTGCACCCCTCCTTCGGCTTCCTTGGTGTAGTATTCTGAATGCATATATAGAAGTTGCGTGTTTTTTTCTAAACTTTGAAAACCATGGGCAAAGCCTTGGGGTATATACAGTGCTTTGCCATTTTGCGCTGTGAGTTCCACTGCAAAATAGTGCAAAAATGTAGGAGAACCTGCTCGCAAATCAATGGCTACATCGTAGCAAGCTCCTTGTAGACAACGCACCAATTTAATTTCTGCAAAAGGAGGCTTTTGAAAATGCATGCCCCTCACTGCTCCTTTTTGTACGGTGACAGAAGTATTCATTTGGGCTAGGGGCAGGCTTAAGCCGGCATTTTCGAATTCTTTGGCACAAAAAAGCCTTGTAAAAGAACCACGATGATCTTGATGAGCATTTGTTTCAATGACATAAAGCCCAGAAAGAGGTGTGCTATGAAAGTTCATACTTTTTCCATAAAAAATCTGTAATATGCTTTATACACATATCTTTAGTTTTTGCAGTATCTTGGCTCCATGCCTTATACCATTGCGCTGTCCACGTTAAGCTTTGTATAAAATTAAGCCGCGGAACCCATTGCAGTTTTGTGTGGGCTTTGTGGCAATCAAGGCCTAGAAAGGTCGCCTCATGAGGGTGTTTTTCCTCGCTTATGGTAAAGCGCTGTATGTCTGAATGTGTGTCATCCCATATGCAAGAAAAATTTTGTACTACCTCTTTTACCGTGTGTGCTTCATTATGCAAAGGGCCAAAGTTCCACCCTTCACTGTATTTTTGCGGGGCATGGTATAATTCTTTGGCTAAGAGCAAGTAGCCGTAAAGAGGATCCAAAACATGCTGCCAAGGTCGTGTGGCCTGAGGGTATCGAATATTTACCAACTCATTATTCTTAAAAGATTTTGCCATATCAGGGATAAGTCTATCAGTGGCAAAGTCGCCTCCACCTATAACATTACCCGCACGTACAGAAGCAAGGCCTTGTTTAGATATATCAAAAAAACTTTGTCTATAGGCATGAATTACCAGCTCGGCCGCGCCTTTACTGGCTGAATAAGGATCATCGCCGCCCATTCTATCTTGTTCATTGTAAGGGTAGGGCTTACCAATATTTTCATAGGCTTTATCGCTAGTAACGCAGAGAGTAGATTTTATGGAAGGACAAGCGCGTACAGCTTCTAGCACAGAAGCAGTGCCCATGATATTGGCTTCTAATGTTTCATAAGGGCTAGCATAAGAAGGGCGCACCAATGATTGGGCAGCAAGGTGAATAACAATATCAGGCTTAACCTTTAGAATGTGCTTTTTTAGATTGTCTTTGTCTAAAATATTTGCACGTATATGCGTGCATACTTTAGCAGTTTCGGCTAATTCCCATAGAGAAGGCTCGCTGGGCGGTGCCAGAGAATAATCGTACACTGTTGCTTTAAGTTCATGTAAAAGCAAACATAACCAAGACCCCTTAAAGCCTGTGCCCCCTGTGAGGAAAACTTTTTTGCCCTGATAAAAATCTTTAAGCCTTTCCATACACCACTACCATACTTTCCATTGGGCTTGGCCGCTGTGCCAAAGCTTATTTAAACGTTCCGTATCGCGAATAGTATCCATGCAAGCCCAGAAATCGTTGTGGCGATACATCATAAGCTGTCCCTCATTGGCAAGGCTTTCAATGGCACCGTATTCAAGGTCGCAATGTTCATCGGTGGAAAGATAGTCGAATATTTTACGATTAAATACAAAAAAACCACCGCTCACAAAGGCATTTTGTCCATGTTTGGGTTTTTCTTGGAAGGAAGTGACATTGTCTCCTTGGACTTTAAGTTCTCCAAATTGCGATATAGGGTTTATGCCAGTTAAAGTGGCTATTTTTCCATGGCTGTAGTGAAAATCAATAAGAGCATTAATATCTATATTTGCTACACCATCTCCATATGTCATCATAAATGTATCATCTGTGATATATTTTTCTATTTGTTTTAATCGGCTTCCTTTAAGATTGTGCGCCCCTGTATTGGCAAGAGTCACCTTATAGCCTGCCTCTGGATGGCAATTATGTACGGTTAAACTTTCGGGTCTGCCTAATTCAAGGCTAATATCATTATTCATCCATTCATAATTAACAAAATAGTCTTTAATCATTTCGCCCTTGTATCCTAAAGCCAGCACAAAGTCTTTATGCCCATAGTGTGCATAAATTTTCATTATATGCCATAAAATAGGGTGGCTACCTATGGGTACCATGGGTTTTGGGCGAAATTCTGTCTCTTCACGTAAACGTGTACCAAGACCACCGCAAAGAATAACTGTTTGCATACTAATCCTTAATACATTTTAAATAACCATCGGGAGCAACGGTTATTTGTAGTTTATTGTGGATCGAATGGTTTATTTCAAACCTATCGTTAGATTTTAAAAATTCCCATACGGCTGTTTTTGCATTGTTTCCTACATCCCATGGTCTGTCCTTGTAATACCCTTGAGGCATATCTTCGATAACAGTGTCAAAAACCACACAATAGGAACCTTTTGTCACAAAGGGAGTATATAATTCAAGTTCGCGTAGAACATGGGAATGAGAATGCATAGAATCAAGCACAACAAGAGTTTTTTGTGCATTTTGAGCAAGTTTTTTTACCTGCGCCATAGTAGTTTCGTCGATGGATGAACCTTGAACAAGGTCAATATATTGAGCCAAAGGGTGACTTTCGATACTTTCGCGATTATGTGGGCGAATATCAATGTCAATGCCGATAACTTTGCCTGCTATATCCATCATTTTCATCATGCCGGCATAAAAAATG
>CAZBDD010000254.1:0-3247 GCA_964490475.1 uncultured Desulfovibrionaceae bacterium | reverse complement strand
TTCGAATACTTCGTGTGAATGCTCGACTTGCTTGCACTCACCGCTTTCTTGACAATGTATATGTCAAAAAGTACTATGCCGCAACAAGTTTTATTTTTTATTTTTTTTAATTGTTATTTTAAAGGTTTATATACTTGAAAACGCCTAGTTTGGTTCAAGATTTCCTCAGTAAGGATGATGCTCTTGCTTTAATTACGCAATCTGAAGACGCACTTTTTGCTTCCGCTACTGCTTTAAGGGAAAGGTATTTTGGAGATAAGGTAGAGCTGTGTGCCATTATTAATGCGCGTAGTGGTAAATGCCATATGGACTGCGCTTTTTGTTCGCAAAGTATTCATAATGCTACTGAAAACATCCCTGTTTTTTCTATGCTTTCTGCTGCCGAATTACAAAACCGGTTGAATATTCTAGCTGAGTTTCCTTTGCGGCGCGTAGGTATTGTGACCAGCGGCGGGGCACTTGCTCCTGAAGACGTTGATACTGTCATCACTGTTCTAGAAACTATGCCAGCGCATTGGCATAAGCGCTTGTGTGGTTCTTTGGGGCGCTTACCTTTGGAATCTTTGCGCCGTTTAGCTCAAGCTGGTTTGACTCGATATCATCATAATCTTGAAAGTAGTGAGGCTTTTTATCCTAAAATTTGCACCTCACAAAGTTGGCATGAGCGAAAGAACACAGTACAGCGCGCTCAAGATTTAGGTCTAGAATGCTGCGTGGGGGGCTTGTTTGGTTTGGGTGAAAGTTGGGAAGATCGAATAGATTTTGCCTTCAGTCTGCGGACTCTTGGCGTAAAGCATGTGCCCATAAATTTTTTATATGCCCATGCCGGAACGCCATTGGCTCATGTACCGCCTTTGTCTGCCAGTGATGCATTGCGTATTATAGCTTTGTTGCGCCATGTGCTCCCTTGGGCTTCGCTACGTATTTGCGGCGGGCGTCCGCATGTGCTGAGGCAAAGACAAGCATTGATTTTTGCCGCCGGAGCCAACGCTTTAATGACGGGTAATTATCTCACTACACAAGGTGAAGGCGTAGAAGAGGATTGCACCATGATATCTTCTCAAGGACTAAATATAGTCTGTTAGCAAATCGCCGAAAAATTTATTTTGAGCTCTCTTATGACACAAAAACAAAAGGGTATTTTCATTGCTGGCACAGGTACCAATGTGGGTAAAAGTGTTGTTACGGCTGCTTTAAGCCGCGCTCTATATATGGTCGGGCATGCAGGTCATATACCTATAAAGCCAGTACAAACTGGTGTTTCTAATCCTCAAGATGCCGATGTCGCCCTTTACACAGCGGCTCATGTGGGGCTTAATAGCAACAAAACCATACCTGCAGGGCAAACTTTGTATTCCTTTACTTTGCCTGCATCCCCGCATTTGGCAGCTGCTCAACAGTGGGGAGCAGAGCAAGAGCTAGACGCGCAAGATATAGTAGCGCAAGTGCAGGATTTTTTATCTGAAATGCCAGTGCTTCTAGAAGGAGCAGGAGGGCTTTTTGTGCCCTTGAATGCCCATGAAACCTTTTTGGATGTCATATGTGCATTACATTTTCCTGTTGTGCTTGTGGTGCAAAATACCTTGGGAGCTTTGAATACCACCTTACTTTCTTTAGAGGCATTACGTCAAAGAAATATCTCTGTGCTGGCTCTTATCTGTGTGGATACCGACGGAAAAGGGGCGGAAGAACTTTTAGTACGCGCCGATAATGTTCTATATCTACGAGAGCATGCTCCAGAGCTCCTCGTTTTGGAAATGCCTTATATACAAGACTTGCAAAAAAACAGCGCCATCCTTTGGGATAAGGCAGCAGAGTCTTTGCTTCCTTTAGCGACAGAAATACGCCGCCTTTGGGAAATGCCATCTACGCCAGCCTTTCAAGCCTCTCATGATACAGTGGCATGGGATAAAGCGCATCTTTGGCACCCTTACACCTCTATTGTGGAGCCTCTTCCCGTGTATGAAGTGAGCCATACTGAGGGAATGTATATTCACCTGCGTAATGGCAAAGCCTTGATAGATGGTATGGCTTCATGGTGGTGTGCCATTCATGGCTACGGACAAGCAGACTTGGTACGAGCTTGTCAACACCAAGTACAGCGCATGGCTCATGTGATGTTTGGGGGCCTTACTCATGTGCCAGCAGTGCAAGCGGGACAAAAATTACTAGCCTTAGTACCCACGGCTTTGCAGCATGTATTTTGGGCTGATTCCGGCTCTGTTGCTGTGGAAGTGGCCTTAAAAATGGCTTTGCAATATCAGCAAGGAAAAGGGCAAAAACAGCGCATAAAAATACTTAGTCCGCGCGGTGGGTACTATGGCGATACATTGGGAGCCATGTCCGTTTGCGATCCCATTAATGGCATGCATGGGCTTTTTAGTCATGTTTTACCACAGCATATTTTTATACAAAGACCAGCCTGTCCTTTTAATGGGCAAGACGATTGTCCTTTTGATAGTGCTAGTCTACAGCCATTAGAAGAAGCTTTTGCCGTGCATGGGGAAAGTATGGCCGCGTGTATTTTAGAACCCATAGTACAAGGGGCTGGAGGGATGTATTTTTATCATCCTCGTTATGTACAAAGAGCTCGGCAATTGTGCAATGAGTACGGAGTGTTATTTATTTGTGATGAAATAGCCACGGGCTTTGGGCGTAGTGGAAAGCTTTTTGCCTGTGAATGGGCACAAATAACGCCAGATATTCTCTGTCTTGGCAAAGCCCTTACTGGTGGTATGATGACTCTAGCCGCCGCTCTCTGCACTCAAAAAGTGGCACAAGGCATATGCGCTGAAGGACAAGTGTTTATGCACGGTCCCACTTTTATGGCAAATCCCTTAGCTTGCGCTGTGGCATCTGCAGCTTTAGATGTTTTTGTGCAAAGTCCGTGGCAAGTTCGAGTGGCGCGCATAGCTGAGGAATTGCAAGAAGGATTAGCCCCCTGTAAAGCATGTGCGGCGGTGAAAAATGTGCGAGTACTGGGAGCTATAGGCGTGGTGGAAATGAAAGTTCCTGTAAATACAGCAAAATTACAAGCTTTTTTTGTAGAGCAAGGGGTGTGGATTCGTCCCTTTGCTAAGCTAATATATGTGATGCCGCCTTATATAGCCTCAACACAAGAAATTAAAACACTTTGTAATGCCATTGTGGCGAGCATTGTACAAGGGGAATATTGTTAATAATGTTTAGTGATTATTTGGGGGAGGGAAAACTTTTTTTAGGAAAAAAAAGTTTTCCCTCCCCCAAG